>SMXG01000005.1 GCA_004356775.1 Betaproteobacteria bacterium
CAATCGCTGCCTATGAAAAACGGCGTTCCTATGACTTTTGGAGCGTCAAAAGTAGAGCGTAATGCCTGGAATCTTATCAAGATAACTTATGTAGAATGTGACCATATTAGAGATATAGCAGAAAATAAGGTGGGGTTTTAATCATGGCAGACTTAAAAACTATTTGGGATGATTTACACAGTATAGATGTAAGCAAACATACAGAGAAGAAAGGAAATTTAACATACCTTTCGTGGGCTTGGGCTTGGGGTGTTTTAATGGAGCATTACCCTGAGTCTACTTATTCGATGGGTGACGTTATTTTTCTTGATAATGGCAGTGCTGAAGTATGGGTAACAGTGAATATACATGACCATAAAAGAACTATGTGGCTACCTGTTATAGACTATAAAAACAAAGCTATTATTAATCCTGACTCAATGGCTATCAATACAGCTAGAATGCGTTGTTTAACTAAATGTCTGGCAATGTTTGGCTTAGGTCACTATATCTATGCTGGAGAGGACTTGCCTACAGATGCCAATACAAAGCCTTTTACAGCAGATCAAGAAAAGAAATTTCATTCCTTGAAGGATGAAGAGAAAAGTTTAGATTTCTTCTTGTTCACTAAATCAATTCAAGAAACAGCCTATGAAGCCCTATTCAACTCTTTTCCTAAAGACAAGATGAAACACAAGGCTAAATGTAATGAACTTGAGAAGGAAGGCGCTGCCTCTCTAGTTGATGTTATCGATAGAGTTACCGAGATGGTTAACAATGATGACCCAGCTTTTAATGAGGAGTTCGTGGGATTAGAAGAATACAAGAAATACATCGCAAGCCGATTAGATAAAGAAATATTAACTAAAATGAAATCAATGAATAAGGGGTAAATTATGTCTATAGAAAGATGCTCAGAATGTGAAAGTAGTATAGATACAGACTTTGAAGAAGGTCACTACAGCATAGATAATAAATTTACGTGTGAAGATTGTATGATTAAGCCTTTGGATGAGCTTTTTGAAAACCCATTAGGTCAAATTGACGATTTTATAAGGGGTATAAAATGAAGATAATAGAGTGGCTTGGGCTAGCTCAAGAAGCTAAAGAGTTTAGTATAGTTTTGGTTTCAACTGAGAACAAAATACATAAAAACGATATTGAAACTTTATCGATAAACATAAATTTATACACTCAGTTTGCAATAGAAGCCCATCGGATTAAATCTAAAGGCAGGCATCATTACAGTGCTAGAACGATTATAGAGTTTTTAAGGCATGAAACTGCGATACATGACAACAATTTAGATTTTAAAATAAATAATAATATAGCTCCATTGCTTGCTAAAGTTAGCATGTTGATGTTTCCAGAGCTGAAAGGGTTATTTCACACTAGAGATCAGAGGGCGGCATAAGATGAGCAATTTAAATCAGTGTAATTTTATAGGGCGATTGGGAAACGAACCTGAAACTAGGTTTACTCAATCAGGAAAAGCAGTAACAAATATAAGTATTGCTATCAGTGAAAAGTACAAAGATAAGAACACAGGACAGCAAGTAGAAAAGACTGAATGGGTAAAAATTGCCGCCTTTGATAAGCTTGCAGAAATCATGCAAGAGTACTTAAAAAAGGGGGATTTAGTGTATATAAATGGTAAAATGAGGACTAATAAATATCTCGATAAAGACGGTAAAACCTGCTATTCAACAGAGATAATAGCTAATCAAATGCAGATGTTAGAGGGTAAAGGGGAAAGCTCAAAACCCAAAGTATCTGTCAATAATTCTAGCGGTGTAACTGTTGGCGACAATGTAATTCAGGTAAATAATAATTTAGATGACTTTGACGACGACATCCCTTTTTGATGGCTATCATTTTAAAGAACACATAGGCGGCCTTTCACCGTCTACCCCGTGGAGGCCCCTGCCATTGTGTAAAGTGGGGCAATTAATTTAAGAGGAAAACATGAAGCCTGAAACGAGCCCAATAAAAATGATGCCGCCTAATAGCTTAGATAGTTTTAAAAAGCTTTTGGCAATAGTTATTAAGCGGGAAGGGTCCATAAAAAAAGGTTGCAAAAAAGTGGGGATATCGCATCAAACGCGGCTTAAACTTTTGAAAGAAAACAAGCTTTCAAGCATGACAGCTAGAAAGATAATAAAAACTTACGAGGGTTAACATGTATAAATTCGGTGCAAGGTCACAACAAAAACTAAATACCTGTCACAACGACATACAGGAGGTTTTAAACGAAGCCATACAAATAATAGATTTTACAGTTTTATGCGGTCATAGAGGCCAGAAGGAGCAAAATGACCATTTTCATGCGGGTAGGTCAAAGGTTCAATATCCAGATTCCAAGCATAATTCAATGCCTAGCATAGCTGTAGATGTAGCTCCCTATCCGATTGATTGGAATAATATAGAGAGATTTGCTCAATTAGGCGGGATTATCAAAGGAATAGCGCATAGCAAAGGTATTAAAATACGATGTGGATTTGATTGGGATGGTGACGGAGATATCACAGATCAAAGCTTTATGGATTGGCCGCATATCGAGCTTATTAAATGATGGATAAACTAGAATTTAAAGGGGTAACAGTGGAGCCTCTAAAAGAAGATTATCTTATAACAAATGAGTTTGGTGATATAGCAGTAATAACAGAAGAAGAACTAGAGCTATTATTTGAAAAGGCTCTAAATGATTATATAACTAAGATAGTGTAATAATAGATTTAATTAATACACTACCTTTTTAATTAAGGGGTATCAGTGAGCCTACTTAAACCAATAGACAAGGAGCTTAACCCTTGCATAAACAAGTGCTGCCCTAACCTTAAAACGTGCTTAGGGTGCGGTAGAAACGAGCTAGAGCGCCTAGAATGGGCATCTTATAGCGATTCTAAAAAACGTAGGATAAGCAAGGCTAACAATGACCACGAAAAAAAAACAAATATTGAAACTAACATGCTCAAGATGCCAGGTTAAGATAACAACTAACCGATATGGCCACACTAAAGACTTTGGCAATGTGACCTATCAAAATAAAACTATTTGCCCGAATTGCAAAAAACAAGGGAGCTTAATAATAGTGAATGTTTAACTTTTATCAAAACGTGCTAGAATAAACATAGGGATAAGCCCTAAACCCTTAGAGGGTAATCAAACAAAAGGTATAGAGATGCCTGATTTAAAAAAAGTAGTCGGTGAGGATTTTGTAGTAGAAGAAGTTATATTAAAAGAGTCTACAACTAAAAATACAAAATCACAGACAATAAGAAGAAAAACTACTCAATGCATTGTATTAGAATGCGGCCATAAATATAAAATAACGGATGTTTACAAGAAGCGTAAGCAAAAAAGAATGCAATGCTCGTACTGCGAGAGAGAGGCAAAATAGAGATGCCTAAGCTAACAGCAAAGCAAGAAATGTTTTGTAGAGAATACCTAATTGATCTGAATGCCAAACAAGCCGCTATTCGTGCGGGTTATAAAGAAAACAGTGCTAAAGAGCAAGGGTGTGAAAACCTAACCAAACCTAACATTCAAGAGTATATTCAAGAACTTAAGAAGCCTAGAGAGGAAAAGCTTGGAATTGATGCTGAATGGGTACTTAAAAGAGCTTTAAGGATAAACGATAAATCTCTTGAAGAAGATGATAATGGAGAATGCTCAAACTTAGCAGCGGCTAATAAATCTCTAGAGTTAATTGGAAAGCATATAAGCGTAGATTGTTTTAATAATAACTTAAAAGTATCAGCGGATATAAAACTTACTGATATGTCGGATGAGGATTTAGATGCGGAGCTAGCTAGTCTTGATAACTAGAGAGCAGAAGATAAGAAAGATAGAGCTGCTCAGAGAGAAAGATAAGAGAGCCAAGGAAATAGCCTACCTAACCCAATACAATACCCTTTATGATTGGCAGCACCGTTTTAATGCTGCTACAGCCACGTTTAGAGCTTGCTTGCTTATGGCGGCAAACCAAGTAGGAAAGACCCGAACAGGAACCACCATTGATGCCTTTCATGCTCTTGGTGATTATCCCGAAGATTGGGATGGGCATATATTTGAAAAGGCCCCTGTTATATGGATATTGGGCTTTTCAGGTGAGAAGACTAGAGATTTATTGCAAAATCCATTGTTTGGTAGGTTTGTAAACGGATCATTTGAGGGGGGATTAATACCATCGTCAAGGATTGTAGATCATAAAACCATGTCAGGAACTACGGGAGCAATGAGAGAGGTCCGGGTAAAACACTCTACAGGCAAGGTATCCACTGTAAAATTTTGGTCATATTCTCAGGGGCAACATGCCCTAATGGGAGATGTTATTGATTGGTATCACATTGACGAAGAGCCCAAAGATAAAAATATTATTCCACAGGTCCAAACCCGAACAGCTAATGGTGATGGTGGTTTGGGTGGTAGAGGTATTATGACATTTACCCCAGAGAATGGACGAACAGAGGTAGTTGTTAAGTTTATGGACAATCCTACCGAGTATGAGTATATGCAAAGGGCTACTTGGGATGATGCTCCACATTTAACGGATGACATGAAAGAGGCTTTACTATCTATTTACCCAGAATGGCAACGGGATATGAGAACTAAAGGCTTACCGTTAATGGGGGCGGGGCTTATCTTTGATATTGGTGATAATTCAATCAAGTGCAATCCTTTTGAATGCCCTGCTCACTGGTATGTTATCAACGGGATGGATTTTGGATGGGATCATCCACAGGCCCACATTCAGTTATGGTGGGATAAGGATACGGATACTTTCGTATTAGCTAGAGCTTGGAAGAAATCAAAAGCTATTCCTGAAGTTGCTTGGGGAGCAACTAAAGAATGGGCTGCTGGCGTACCTACCGCATGGCCTCATGATGGTTTGCAAACTGAAAAAGGATCAGGCAAAGAGCAAAGGGCTTATTATGAGGAGGCTGGTTGGGAAATGCTGCATGATCACGCGACATGGCCAGATGGGGGAAATGGGGTAGAGGCTGGCATAGTTGAAATTTACCGACTTATGGAGCTTGGAAAGTTTAGAGTATTTGATTATTTGCATGAATGGTTTGCTGAAAAGCTTAATTATCATCGTGACGACAATGGAAAAATCGTTAAAATTCAAGATGATTTGTTGAGTGCTACACGATATGCGTATATGATGCGAAGACATGCAATTATGAAATGTGATATTGATTCAGAAGAAGAACACCAAGATGATTATAGAGAATCTAATTCGGGCGGCTATTAATGGATAAGACAAAATCGTTAACTAAATTTTTAAATGATAATATTTTTAATGATATCGATAAGATAATAGGGCTGTCTGAATTGCGCTCACTTATAAAATGGGTGAACAAAGAATTTCTCAACGGATCGGCTTTGCATATTATTTTAGAAGATGGTAATTACGAGGATGGCCATCTTGAATATTGCAAATCTTCATTATTAGCTGGTGATTATGACAAAGAAAGCAAACTAATTGGGAACGCCCTTACTGAAGATGAAAAGAATAAAATGCTGCGACTGATTGAATTAATGGAGCCGTTAACCGAGCAAGAAAGAGAAATGATTGATTCTGGAAATGTAATTACTGAAGAGTTGTTTGACACTCTCTACAATAAGGTGGTTCAAGCTGCATAATGGCTATTAAAAAACTCCTAAAACTAATCAAGACAGTCAATATAGCTGATACCATCGCTAAAAAGCAGGGCGGTGAGAATGAGCTAATGATGATCGGTCAAGATGTCATAAAGGGATTTGATGTTGATTGGGCTTCAATGGATGAATGGAAAGAGGATATTGATAAAGGTTTAGAGTTAATCAAACCTGCGAAAGGTTCAAGGAGTGAGCCGTGGCAAGGAGCAGCGAATCATAAAACACCATTGCTAATCGAGGCAAGAATTAAATTTGGTGATAGAGCATCGGAAGAGTTGCTTGCTACTAGCAATCTAGTTAAAGCTAAAGTAATAGGAAAAGACCCAGATGATGCCAAAGCTGATAGGGTGGAGCGTGTCGAAACAGTAATGAATTGGCAATTAACTGTAGAAGCTGCAAGTTGGGTAGAAGAGCAAGAAAAGCTACTTTACAACGTAGCAGACCAAGGACATATTTTTAAGAAAACGCTATTTGATGCCTCGCTAGGTCATAATGTATCAGAGGTAATAAGCTATCCTAACTTTGCTATCAATCAAGCAACAAAAACATTAGATAGTGCATTAAGGTTTACTCAAAAAGTATTTAAAACGCCGAATGAGATTGTAGAAATGATCAATTCCGGTATTTGGCGGGATATAGATATAGAGTTTGGGGCTTTGTCCACTTCTAATGACGATAGTATAGAAAAAACAGCATCAGAAGATGATTTAACAGAATTCTTTGAACAGCAAACATTGCTTGATCTTGATGGTGATGGTTATCAAGAGCCCTATATTGTAACTGTACACGCGGCATCTGGCACTGTAATGAGGATTAAATCGCAAATATCATTAGATGGTATATTTGTTCGTGATGATGATGGGGTAACTTTATCAGTCGATAAGCTCATTTTAAAAGATGAGAATGGTGATTTTGTACTTGATGAAAATGAAGAAATACAATTAATTGAACCAGAAAAGAAACGAATCATAGTTAAAATTTCAAGAGATGAGAATCTAGTCAGTTATTCATTCTTAACTAACCCACAATCAGAGTTTTTGAGCGTTGGTTATTTCCATCTTTTAGGCTCTTATGCTCAAGGAATAAATACCACCACAAACCAACTACTTGACGCTGGAACATTAGCAAACTTGCAGACAGGTTGGCTTGCCAAGGGATTTAGAAAAAAAATGGGCGATATGAAGATGGGGCCAGGTACTTGGCATCAAACCAATTTAAGCGCCCAAGAGTTGCAAACTGGGATTTTACCTGTTCCTTTCAAAGAACCTTCGGGAACGCTGTTAAATCTAAATCAAGGTTTAATGAATGAGGCTCAAAGATTATCATCAACTACTGATCTAGGCTCAGTTCTTGGCACTAATACGCCGGCGGCTACTACACTAAGCTTAGTGCATGAACAACAGCAATCGGTTGGGGCTATAATTCTTAGAATGTATCGCTCGATGTGCAAGGAATTTGCCATTTGGTATCGTTTAAATGCAAAATTTATGGACCCAGAGCAATATATGATTTTGGTTGATGACCAAGAAGCAAATCCTTTTGTCGATTTCAATACTCAAGATATGGATATTGTACCGAGCGCAAACCCAAGGAACAGCAGCAAAATACAAAGAATACAAAAGGCCCAAGCAGAATTATCCGTCATGCCTCAAATAGAACAAACCGGAGGCAATGCTAAAGAGGTTGTAGAGTCGTATTTAGAGGCTATTGGTAGTGAGAATTTAGAGCAGATTTATCCAGAGCTTACAGAAGAGCAGCAAGTAGCAGCTCAGAAAGAGCAAGAACGACAAAAACAACTACAAGAAATGCAAGTTGTAGTTCCTTTAGAGGCTCAGGCGGCGCTAGGTCGTGCAGAGGAGCTAAAGGCTAAAGCTAGAGTGCTAGAGGCTCAGGCTAATCTAATGAAGACACAGGCAGAAACAGGGCTGACTATAGCCAAAACAGGAACAGAGAGAGCTAAAACAGAGCTGACTATAGAAAAGGCAGAGACAGAAGCCACTAAGAACGCCACAAGTATTGTGGGAACAGAGTTAGATATAGAGAAAGCAAAGCGCGAGGCTGAGCTAGTAAATATTGACAGAGGTCAAAATAATGGAAATAACCCAGAGCCAAATACAGGAATGGTTTAGTAGTCCCGTATCAAAGTACTATTTCGATACAGTCAAGGACGCAATTGAATCCTACAAATCAAAACCCCGCTACATTCCCCGCGATATCAATGGAAATATTATAACCGCGACCGCTTGCGCGTTAGAAAATGCACATATCCAAGGAGCAATTGAAGCCTTCGAGGAAATTATAAATTTAAAAGGGGAGATGATAGATGAACTTGATACCTAAAGGAGATCACATTTTAGTCAAGCTAGTTGAGGTCGAGGAAAAATCAGCGGGTGGGATTATAATGGGAACTCCTAACGAGTTAAACAGGGAGCAGGCTGGCCAATTTATAGCAAAAGTTGAGGAAATAGGGCCATTTGCATTCTCAGAATGGGAATGGGATGATTTAGACGATACCTTGCAGGCGCGTTGCAATAATTATGGCGTAAATGTTGGTGATACTGTTGTATTTCATAGATATGACGGCTTACAAATAGCTTTAGATGAGTATAAAAATCATAGATTAATACCTAGCAATTGCATCATTGGCAAACTGGAGAAATAAAATGGCAGAAGCAGAGAAAACAGAGGAATTAGGCGGCTTGGGTGAGGGTGAGGCTACCCTACTTGAAAATGATGGTCTTGATAATAATGAAGATTTAGACCTAGGCGACCAAATGCCTGATGTTGAGAGACAAGCTAGGGACCAAGGCTGGCTACCTAAGAATGAATTTAAAGGAAATCCCGACGATCATAAAAGCGCAAAGCATTATGTGGAATGGGGAGATATGAAAGGAAGTATAAAAACAATTAAAAATCAAATGACCCACCAGAAAAAAAGCTATGAAGATCAAATTGTTAATCAAAACATATTGCACAAAGCTGATACAGAAAGGCAGCTTGCAGAGGTTAAAGCTCAATTAGTAACGGCTATTGATGATGGTGATACAACAGCGGCTACAGCTTTGGCAGAAAAACAATCAGAGTTAAACATTCAAAAGAACAAGTTAGAGAATGTTCAAACTGATGCAGGGGCTAATGATGTTGAGATTATGCGATTAGAATGGGAAGCTGAAAACCAATGGTTTTTTGACCAAAATGATCCAAGGGTAGCGGCGGCTCATTCAGCCTATGATTTAGCTATTAGAAAAGGTGGAACTCCAGAAGAAGCCTTTGCAGCGGTCGATGATAGGGTGTCAAAGATGTCGGGCAAGCCTAAGATTAATCAAAACAGATTAAATCCTTCTGATACAGCTACCAGTACAGGGGGCGGGAACCGTGGAACAAAAGCTCGGAAAATAACAATGAATGATGTCACTCCTAAAGAAATGCACATGAGAGCGGCTTTCCCTGATGGAGAGTCAGGAGATAAGGTATTTTTGAAGGCCATTGAAAATAGCAGGAAAGGAGTTTAATTATGAAAAAGACAGTTAAAAATACAGTTAAAAAAGATATTACAAAAAAAACACCAAGCCCAAGCCCAAGGAAGAAGCGTGTTCCTATGAATTCAACGCAAGGAGGGGATACTACTCCAATTGAAGCGCGTGATAAAAACTTTCACTATAGGAAATGTGCGGATTATGGCAAAGGTAAAATCCAACAATACCTTGATGCTGGGTATGAATATGTTTGCCATGAGGGTACTAATGATAAAATAGTATATCCTGGGGGCCATAAACGATGGTTAATGAGAATACCTATGGATCTTTATTTAGAGGATCAGCTTGCAAAACAGCAAAAAGTCATTGATACTAATGCAAAAGCAAGGGCAGAACACGCATCTATTAAAGGTGGTGCTGTACCTGATTATATACCGGGTAAACAGTCGAACGTAATAACAACAGACGGTTTATCATAGTCTAGCCAGCGAGTTAGTCAGAACAAGGGTTTGAATCCTTCGCGCCGATAGTTAGAAAACTGTTTAGGGTGGGAAAATAGAAGCAATAGATTAGCCGTAAAGGTTGATTAAATTGCATTTGTTTTTTTATTTTAAATTATAACTATAGGAGTGTTTATTATGGCTGGCTTACGGCTTACTAAAACACAAGGCGCTTCAGGGTATACAGGAAAGGTACAAACATTTGCCTTCCTAGCTGCTGATGCAAATCAAATGGCTGTTGGTGATGCGGTTATCGTTTCTGGTACTGCTAATGCTGATGGCGTTGCGGCTATAACACGCGCAGCAGGTTCAACGGGAACTGCGGTAACAGGCGTAATTGCTGGTTTTGCTCCCGATCTATCAAACTTAGAGCTTAAAGGTCGGACTGCATCAACAGATCGATTATCACAAGTTCAAGTTGATCCAAATGCACTTTATGAAATTGAAATTGGTTCAGTTTTAGCTGTCACCGATGTAGGTGCAAATTTCTTACTTACTGCAAATGCTCCAACCGTTTCGGGTAATTCTGTTACCTCCGCGATGGTATCAGGTGCGGCAGATGCAGCGGGTCCACTTAGACTGATTGACTTAATACCCCCTACTGATGGCACAGCTTTAGGCGCTGTTGGTAATCTTGGGTTATTTAGCATAATCCGTTCACAACAAACTAACTTAACAGGAGTATAGTCATGACAGTTATAACTACTGGTAATGAAGCGCGTATGCTCCAAGAGGGCTTAAATGCCGTTTGGGGTGATGAGTATGATTCGCACGTAAAGCAATATGATAAAATCTTTGATACATACGACAGTAAAAAAGCTTTTGAGCAAGATCAACAATGGGAAGGCTTCGCGCTTGCCCCGGTCAAGCCAGAAGGTGATTCTATTGCTTATGACACTCAAACAGAGGGTATTTCTCCAAAATATCCTGCGCTTACTTATGGTAAGGGTTTTATTGTTACTGAAGAAGCGAGAGAAGATAATCTTTATGGTGTTTTCAATCGTAAAGCAGGCGCATTAGCTTTTTCAATGAATCAGACTAAAGAGGTTGTAGGTGCTAACGTGCTAAATAACGGCTTTAATCCTGCATTCACTATGCAAGACGGTGATGGACTAGCTTTATTTAGTTTGGTTCATCCGAATGGTCCTACAGATGCAGGTACTTATTCTAACCGTTTGACTGTTGATTCAGACTTAACAGAAACAGCTTTAGAGGATATGTTGATTCAGATTAACGAAGCAACCGATACCCGAGGGCTAAGAATTGCATTGGCTGGAACCCGTTTGGTAGTTCCTCCTTCGTTGATGTTTGAGGCAGAGAGAATTTTAGGCTCTACTTTGCAAAATGATACCGCAAACAATGCAATCAACGCTATGAAGACTATGCAGTCTTTACCCGGCGGTTTTACTACAAATAACTTTTTGACTGATAACGATGGTTGGTATGTAAAAACTAACGCTCGTGAAGGCATGAAGTATTTCACACGTAGAGCGGCTAAGTTTGAGCAAGATATGGATTTCGGAACTTCCAATATGGCATTTAAATCTACTGAGCGTTATAGCTACGGTTGGACAGATGCCCGAGGAATGTACGGGACTCCAGGCGCATAAAAACTGGGGGCTTCGGCCCCCTTTTTCTTTATTTTATAATGTCCTTGGTTGGTCAGTTTCGGTTCGATTCCGTTAGGCATTGGAGCAATATAATGAGAACAACTAAATACCCAAATGGCATAGAGTCCTTTCTTGTTGATAATGATGCAGAGGCTAAAAATTCAGCTTATACAGTAGTTATTACAACTGATTCAGGAAAAACTTTTACAAATGGCGAGACTGATGGAGTAGTTTTTACGCTTCCTGGAATCGAAATTGGAAATACAATCACATTTATCAATACGGCTCCTTATGGCCAAGCAGATTTAACAATAAGCCCTGATGCATCAGATGGGATAACTTACATTAATGATAGTACTGACGATAAAGATTTAATACTAACTAAATCCACCTCAAATACTGGCGATTATGTCACTCTTGCATCTTTGGATGGTGTTGTAGCTTGGCAGGTAGTTGATGTTCGTGGTGTTTGGACTAAAGAACCGTAAGGAGAGTATTAAATGGCAACTCCAGTAAATGTTGATTTTGATCTAGCAAATGCAGGGACAAAAACTATAATCTTAAATAGGTGGGGTTATCCTTCTTATTCTGCCCAAGTAAGCGCGGGAAGTGCTTTGGTTGAGGGTACACTTCAACGAGAGAACAGAGGTGAGACTCCAGTTTGGTTTACTTTAGACGATACAGCCGGAACTGCATTAACAGCAGTAACGAGCGGTATAGTCGATATTCAAAACAGCCCCTTAGAGGCAATCCGCATTACTGCAACAGGCGCTACAGTTGGCCGAGTTATGCAAACTGGCGGTTAAAATAGGGGTCAATAATGACTGATATAAATGGCGATCCTTATACGGTATTAACTAATTTATCAGTTGATAGATTATTGGTTAATGGCTCACCGGTAGCGGGAGGAGCGGCGGCGGGTCCAAATGATTCGGTACAATTTAACTTAAGTGGAAATTTCACTGGTGACGCTTCTTTTAAGTGGGATAATACTGGTAAAGTTTTATCAGTAATTGGATCCATTACAGCCACATCAATTAACGGAATATCTTTAACAACTGGCGGCTCTGTAGATGATTCGCTTAGAGGCGATGGCACATATCAAACAATCACAGCAGGAGCCGATACACAGCTACAATTTAACAACTCTGGCTCTTTGGCAGGTTCGGCCAATCTCACTTGGGACGGGCTTGTATTAGCTGTGACGGGTGGAATTACAGCCACTACATTCAATAGTATAGCTTTGACAAATGGTGGTGCAGGAAATAACTATTTAGATGATTCTGGTTCTTATTCTCCGGCCACTGCTGGTCCTGCTGGTGCAAATACTCAAGTACAATATAATGATGCTGGAACATTAGGAGCAGATGCCAATTTTACTTGGGATGGTTTTACGCTTTCAATAACAGGAGCGGTGATAGGTACAACATTTAACAGTGTTGCTTTAACCAATGGCGGGAGCGTTGTTAATTTGCTTAGAGAGGATGGTACATATAATCCTTTGGCGTGGGGAGAGATTTCAGGAACATTATCTAATCAAATTGATTTACAGGTTGAGCTAGATGCTAAAAAGAATGATTTTGCAGAAAATACAGCATTTAATAAGAACTTTGGCACTAGCGCGGGAACGGTTTTAGAGGGAAATACTGTTTTAGGTGGGGCTGTTGATAGCGTTACGGGTGATGGTGTTGGTGGTACTGCTGTTAATCCGGTGATGAGCTTTCCTGTTCCCAGTGATATCGGCTTGGGCAATGTTGACAATACAAGTGATGCAAATAAACCAGTAAGCACAGCCCAGCAAACCGCTTTAAATCTAAAGCTGAATTTATCAGGCGGCGCAATGACTGGCCCAGTTACAAG
>SMXG01000035.1 GCA_004356775.1 Betaproteobacteria bacterium
AAAAACTTTAATTTCTGGTACTACTTCGGTTCTTTGGCTATGTTGGTGTTAGTAAATCAGCTTCTAACTGGCATTTTTCTCACTATGAACTATAAGCCGGATGCCGGTATGGCATTCGCCTCAGTGGAATATATTATGCGCGATGTAGAATTCGGCTGGTTGATTCGCTACATGCACTCCACTGGCTCTTCTTTGTTCTTTGTGGTGGTTTATTTGCACATGTTTCGCGGGATGATGTATGGCTCATATCGCAAGCCACGAGAGCTTTTGTGGCTTATTGGTACGGGAATCTTTTTTGTCTTAATGATGCTGGCATTTACGGGCTATATTCTACCATGGGGGCAAATGTCTTACTGGGGAGCGATGGTAATTATAAGCATGATTAATGCGATTCCGGTAGTCGGTGAGCTACTGTCAAACCTGCTTTTAGGCGACTACACGCTTTCTGATGCCGCACTTAATCGTTTCTTTGCTTACCATGTTGTGACATTACCAGTTATGTTGGTGGCGCTGGTGGTGGTGCATATAATTGCTCTACATGAGGTCGGTTCGAATAACCCTGACGGCATCGAAATTAAAACAAACCTTGATCCCAAGACAAATATTCCAGTAGATGGCATCCCGTTTCATCCCTACTACACAGTGAAGGACATCTTTGGGGTAGTGGTATTTCTGATCCTGTTTTGTGGCATTATATTTTTTGCACCAGAAATGGGTGGCTATTTCCTCGAGTCTAACAATTTTATCCCAGCCGATACGCTACAGACACCTGATCATATTGCGCCAGTATGGTATTTCACGCCTTATTATTCGATGTTACGGGCTGCCACTGTCAACTTCCTCTGGATAGACGCAAAACTTTGGGGCATAGTTCTTATGGGCGGTTCGGTCGCGATCATTTGCCTACTGCCTTGGCTGGATCGTAGCCCGGTAAAATCAATTCGCTACAAAGGGCCATACTTCAAGACGGCTCTCACCCTTTTCGTCATTAGCGTTTTCGTCCTTGGCTGGTTGGGAACAAAGACCCCTACACCTTTATATACGCTGCTAACACAAATATTTACGGTTATCTACTTTGCGTTCTTTATTTTGATGCCGTGGTACAGCAAAATAGATAAATGCAAGCCTGAGCCAAAGAGATTGACTGGATGAGGAGAAAAAGAGTTTTATTATTCTTTTTGTGCCTGGTTCCGCTTACAGCATTTGCTAGTGGATCAAAAGTAACATTGGATCAGGCCCCAATTCGGTTGACAGATATACTTTCTCTGCAACGCGGAGTGCAGACCTTCGTGAATTATTGTTTGACTTGTCATAGTGCTGATTTCATGCGCTACAATCGACTGAAAGATTTGGGACTAAGCGAAAAACAAATTATTGATAACCTTATTTTCACAGGACAGAAGCCAGGTGATTTAATGACGATTGCCATGAAAAAAAAGGAGGCCAAGCAATGGTTTGGAGTAGCTCCGCCTGATCTATCTGTGATTGCTCGTTCACGTGGTGCAGATTGGCTATATACCTACTTACGCCAGTTCTATCGTGACGAATCCACTGCCACTGGTTGGAATAATCTGGTGTTCGATAAAGTTGCAATGCCTCATGTGCTATATCAACTGCAGGGAGAGCAGTTGCTCAAGGTAGAGACTATTGACGATGGCCACGGTGGTAAGCATGAAGTCAAGAAACTAGAATTGAGCAAGCCAGGCTTACTTACTAAAACAGAATACGACATGTATGTTGCTGATTTAGTGAATTATCTAGTTTATTTGGGAGAGCCTTCTGCCTCCTACCGGGTACAATTGGGAATTTTTGTTATGCTCTTTCTATTCGGTATGCTAGGGCTTACTTATGCATTGAAACATGATTTCTGGAAGGAGGTCCATTGATAATTTCTTATCTGCTAACAGTGTTCGATTCAATTTCTTCTGTGAAGGTTAAATCATGATGACACTGTATTCAGCCACCACATGTCCTTTCAGCCATCGCTGTCGTATTGTGCTGTTCGAAAAAGGCATGGATTTCCAGATTATTGATGTCGATCTGTACAACAAACCTGAAGATTTGGCAGTGATGAATCCGTACGACCAAGTACCGGTACTGGTCGAGCGTGATCTTGTTTTATATGAATCGAATATCATCAACGAGTACGTTGACGACCGCTTTCCACATCCGCAGTTGATGCCCGCGGATCCGGGGATGCGCGCTCGTGCACGACTGTTTTTGCATCGCTTTGAACAGGAGATTTTTTGCCACATTAACACAGTAGAGCAAGGTAGTCAGAAAGCAGCGGACAAAGCGCGCGCAGAAATCCGTGACAATCTGACCGTGATTGCACCAATATTCGTTAAACAGAAATACATGTTGGGCGATGAATTTTCTATGCTTGATGTGACAATTGCGCCACTTCTGTGGCGGCTCGACTATTATGGGATTCAGCTACCTAAGCAAGCCGCACCACTGTTGAAGTTCGCCGAACGTCTATTCAGCAGACCACCATTTATTGATGCGTTAACAGCTTCTGAGAAAGCAATGCGGAAATGAAAAAGTTTTAAAAGAGTATCACTCTATTCAGTAGTAGCAGGTATCCATTTCGCGACATCAGTTAACTTTGGAGTGCATACTATTGCATCTTCTCAGGTTTGCTCTTTTCTTCACAGTTACTATAATTATGTTTGTGCCGGCATAGCTCAGTTGGTAGAGCAGCTGATTTGTAATCAGGAGGTCCCGAGTTCGATTCTTGGTGCCGGCATCATTTAATCAATGACTTATGTTTAGCCACCTAGGTCTTTGTCTCTACATTGCTACCTTGCGGGCAAATAAAGCATTAAAAACCGCCATGGATACGGATAATAATATGCCAGATATTCGGAGCTAGGGTAGCAACGCCAACCTTACATATATCCGTACTGTGTAGGCTAAAACGAGAGGAAACCATCCTTATAGAATCGAAATTAGAAACGAGGGGGGTACGGTTAGTTTTGGATTGGGATGGGGGTGTGTTCCTAGGTACTACCTAAATCTACCTTGACGCTATTTATAAAAAAGCGCTTTCTATTTTGGCGCAAAAAAAAATTTCCAGAATGAAAATCTGCTTACCCTGCGACATCAATACTTCAATTTGTTTAAGCTTCGTGACAATCTGTTCCGGCGTATAATGTTTTCTCGGCATATTTACCTCCTCTCCAAGTTAAATAAATCCAAAATATCTCACTTAACTTGGCACTAAAAAAGGCAGTCAGGTCAGGTGGATGAGAATTTTCTCTGGCCGTTACATAAAAACATAGCAAGGAGATACCCATGCTTGAAGAAGCCCATTACTATTTTCATAAAGCAGCAGATGTACTGGATTTACCGGATCGGATCAGGGAGATTCTGCTCACTCCGTTACGGGTGGTGAAGGTGAATCTGGTATTCGACGATGACGCCGGCCAGCTACAGCATTACCAGGGATTCCGGGTGCAACATAACAAGATGCGCGGACCGATGAAGGGCGGCTTGCGCTTCCATCCGACCATGGATGAGGATCATGCTACCGCACTTGCCAGCCTGATGACCTGGAAGACCGCGGTTGTCGATGTCCCGTTTGGCGGGGCAAAAGGTGGCATCAATTGTGACCCTGCCAAAATGAGTGCTCGCGAACTCAATGTCGTTACCCGAAAGTTCGTGGAACTGACCAAGGACATCATTGGACCAACAACTGATATTCCCGCACCGGATGTCAATACCGATGCCAGGGTGATGGGCTGGATCATGGATGAATACTCCAAATATGCAGGTTTCTCCCCCGGGGTGGTGACCGGCAAGCCGTTGCACCTGTTTGGATCTGAAGGGCGCGATGAAGCTACTGGACGAGGTGTCATGGTGGTGTTGGGAGAAGCACTGAAAGAGCGTGGTAAATCATGGCAGGGCATCCGTGTTGCCGTACAGGGATTCGGCAACGTTGGTGCCAATGCCGCACGCCTGATTGCAGAACAAGGGGCGAAGATTGTCGCCGTTGCCGATCATATGGGTGGTGTGAGTAATGATGATGGGTTTGATATTAAGGCCCTCAATGACTGGGTGCAGGAACACCGAACCGTCAAGGGTTTTAGCGGGGGCGACCCGTTCAATGGACCGGACGTGATCACATGGGATGTGGATGTACTGATTCCAGCGGCCCTGGAGGACGCGATAAACGAGGACAACGTCAACGAGGTAAAGGCAGACATTATTGTTGAAGGAGCGAATGCCCCGACCACACCGGCAGCGCATGAGGCGCTGGTAAAGCGTGGGGTATTTATCGTCCCCGATATCCTCGCCAATGCTGGTGGTGTTACTGTTAGCTACTTTGAATGGGTGCAGAATATGCAGCAATTCAGCTGGCAGAAGGAACGTGTAGATCAGGAACTAACCGATACCATGCGTAAGGCCTATAAAGCAGTGAGCGCGGTTGCCGAGGAGTTTTCCATTGATATGCGTACGGCGGCTTTTGTTCTGGCAATCCGGCGAGTGGGTAAAGCGGCCAAGGCGAGAGTGTATACAGATGAAGAGATTCGGTTATAGATGACGAATGACCATATAATTGACTCACCCACGCTTGGTACTAAATAAGGCAGTCAGGTCAAGACGTAAGCTATGCATCCAACAGCATCAAACAATGGTTCGTGATGATTAAAGATGCAAAAGACACTTTGCTGGTAATCCACTGTGGGGCGAAGGATGGGGTTAGGCGCTGTATAAGCCAGACAATAAAAGTACGAACATTTCCACTGACTACAAGGCCGATTGCCTGGGTTGTCACATACCAGCGAAAAATAAGGATTGGGTGTATGTGGAGGCATGCCCAACACTGCAGAAAAAATGATGATCGCAAACATAGGAGCGTGCAATGAGTAAAGCTATTTTAAAAGTTTATTCAAAGGAATGGTGTCCCTATTGCGCCAAAGCCAAGGCGCTGTTGCGTAGCAAACAACTTGAATTCGAGGAAGTTGATGTGACCTCGGATGCTGAGGCTGAGCAGGAAATGATCAATCGCTCTAAACGCCGAACCGTGCCACAGATCTTTATAGATGAACGATCAGTGGGAGGTTATGATGACTTATCGCAATTGAATGCGACAGGTGAGCTTGATCGGCTCTTGAAAATCAAGTCGTCTATCGATCTGACCAAGGTCTACGATGTGGTTATTGTCGGCGCTGGTCCGGCCGGAATGTCGGCCGCGATCTATGCAACACGAAAAAACCTTTCAACCCTGATAATTGCATCCGATATTGGTGGACAGTTAGGG
>SMXG01000036.1 GCA_004356775.1 Betaproteobacteria bacterium
GACGTTTGCCTGACGGAAAGTATCACGCGAAGCAAGGCTCGCCACTAAGGAAGGAATCTCTCCCTTTTTTACAGCAACAAGATCGATTTCAGCCTTAAATGGCTGCCCTAGATAAGAATTGAGCGTAAGCTTTCCCAAGCCTGCCGTATGTACGGCACAAGGTGACGCCAATGCAATCAGAAACAAACACACTTTCATCATAGTTCTGCGCACTATAGTACCCTCAAGTTCTTGAGAAGAATAAATAGATTAACATCATGTAGTTATCGATTCAAGTCAAACTTGACCTATTCTGTAATGGACCAATTCAATTATTTCTCAATTGAAATTCTATTTACGGCATAAATGTAATTTTTACTGAGGAATATGCTGATAAATCTCTAAATGAGAATCTATCTTGGCTCTAAGCTTCTACCAGAATCCTTAGCATTCTGCGTAGCGGTTCTGCGGCCCCCCAAAGCAACTGATCTCCTACGGTGAATGCAGATAAATAATCTTCACCCATTGCAAGCTTGCGCAGTCGCCCCACTGGTATGGTTAACGTCCCCGTTACAGCAGCTGGAGTCAGTTCCTTTAGTGTACATTCTCGCTCATTAGGAACAATATGAGTCCAGTCGTTGGAATCAGTAAGAATATCCTCAATTTCGTCTAGAGGAACCTTCTTCTTCAATTTGATGGTTAGTGCCTGACTGTGGCAACGCATGGAACCGACGCGGACACAAATCCCATCCACCGGAACCTGTTGATTACTGCTCCCCATGATTTTGTTGGTTTCGGCTTGGGCCTTCCACTCTTCACGACTTTGACCATTACCAAGATCCTTGTCTATCCAGGGAATCAAGCTTCCCGCAAGCGGCACACCAAAGTTCGTAGTAGGGAAATCTTCATCTCGCAAGGCTCCTGCCACTTCTCGGTCAATGTCCAATATTCCCGAGGCCGGATTATCCAATAGTTTCTCTACTACACGGTGAGCCTCGCCCATCTGCATTAATAATTCGCGCATGTTCTGGGCGCCCGCACCAGAGGCTGCTTGATAGGTCATAGCACTCATCCATTCCACTAGATTATTTTTAAGCAACCCACCGATTGCCATTAGCATCAAGCTCACGGTACAATTACCACCAATGTAATTTTTTCCGCCATCGTGTATTGCCTGTTTGATAATCGGTAGATTTACAGGATCAAGTATAATAACGGCATCCTGCTCCATGCGCAGTGTAGAAGCTGCGTCAATCCAATAACCCTTCCACCCTACTTGACGTAATTTTTCATAAACCGTAGTGGTATAAACTCCACCTTGACAGGTAATGATAATGTCCATTGCCTTAAGTTCATCGATACTGTACGCGTCTTTGAGCGGTAAAGTTTCCTTACCAATATCCGGTCCTTTACCTCCTATTTGAGAAGTAGTAAAAAATTCTGGCTCTACCAGTGCGAAATCTTTTTCTTCGCACATACGTTGCATTAGTACCGAACCAACCATACCGCGCCAGCCAACAAAACCTACCCGATTCATTCGAATTCCTCTCTTTTCAAGAACTAGACAAGATTAAAAAATGTGTGTAACACATAAATAAAACCTTCACTGTCTCATCTATAAATTCATCAATACCGCATCGCCCATTTCTGTTGTACCAACTTTTCTCATTCCTGGTTGGAAGATATCACTGGTACGATAACCTTGAGACAGTACTTTCTTTACTGATCTCTCAATTCGCACTGCCGCCACCTCTTGATTGAAAGTGTAACGCAACATCATTGCTGTAGACAAGATTGTTGCCAACGGATTAGCAACGTCTTTACCTGCTAAATCTGGAGCTGAACCATGTATTGGTTCATACAAACCCTTATTTTTATCGTCTAGAGATGCTGATGGTAGCATGCCGATGGAACCAGTGAGCATTGAAGCCTCATCCGACAAAATATCACCAAACATATTACCTGTTACCATCACATCAAACTGTTTGGGATTACGTATCAGTTGCATTGCAGCATTGTCTACTAACATGTGTGAAAGTTCCACATCAGGATATTCCTTAGCAATCTTAGTTACTACATCACGCCACAGTTGCGTACATTCGAGTACATTCATTTTATCCACTGAGCAAAGTTTCTGATCACGTTTATGCGCCACCTGAAAAGCAACATGCGCAATTCTACGTATCTCAGACTCGCTATAAATCATGGTGTTAAATCCGACACGTTGGTCGTCATGCCACTTAATACCGCGCGGCTCACCAAAATAAATACCACCCGTCAGCTCGCGTATGATCAGAATGTCGAGACCCGAGATCACTTCGGGTTTCAGCGTCGAAGCATTTACTAGTTCTGAGTAAAGTACCACTGGACGCAAGTTAGCAAATAGATTCAATTCTTTGCGAATAGCCAGTAAGCCCTGCTCTGGACGTTGCTCACGTGTGAGTTTGTCATACTGCGAACCGCCTACGGCACCTAGCAGCACAGCATCGGCTTCTGTGACAAGTTTGCGAGTTGCCTCCGGAAATGGCTTACCAGTTGCGTCAACCGCACATCCACCCAATAAAGCCGGCTCTGTCTCAAATTTCATTCCATCGCTCGTTAGTGCTTCTAGTACTCGCACCGCTTGAGCAACAATTTCAGGACCAATACCGTCACCAGCTAAAACTGCAATTTTCATAAAACCTTTTTTAAACTTGTGACCCAAACCGATACAATACCCGCTATGTAAATAACCATGGTTGTTCTAGACGTTGTTTATCCTCAAATGCCTTGATCTTCTCCGCATGCTGTAACGTTAAACCAATCTCATCTAGGCCATTCAACAGATTGTATTTGCAAAATGGATCAATTTCAAAAACGCAGGATTTACCGCTAGGTGCAGTCACCGTCTGATCCTTCAAGTTTACTGTCAAGTAATAGCCTTCGGTTACATTTACCTCGCGAAACATCCGATCCACTGTGCTTTCGCTAAGCACAATAGGCAGCAAGCCAATCTTAAAGGAATTGTTAAAAAAGATGTCAGCGAAGCTGGGAGCAATTATCACCTGAAAACCATAGTCCTGAAGTGCCCAAGCAGCATGTTCCCGACTTGAACCACAACCAAAATTTGCACGTGCTAGCAAGATTTGCGCACCTCGATAACGTGCTTGATTAAGGACAAAATCTGGGTTGGGTTTGCGTTTAGCAGCATCCATCCCTAGCTCACCATGATCCAGATAACGCCACTCATCAAACAAATTCTGACCAAAACCAGAGCGATTAATTGATTTTAAAAACTGCTTGGGAATAATAGCATCTGTATCGACATTGGCACGGTCCAAGGGTGCAGCCAAACCTTTGCAGTTGCGAAACTTTTTCACTAACTAGTTTACTACTTTCATTTATGTGACTCGCTACCTTTATGAAAATATTTAACAATTCACTAGATTGAATTGGATGTTGGGAATAAGAAGGTGGCCATAAGCAAGATAATTGTAAACAACACTTTCCATATCATTCCACTCTCAGAATAATAAAGAATCTTCTTTGCGGTCTAATATATTTTCCGTACATCTACAAAGTGCCCAGCTACTGCTGCTGCTGCGGCCATCGCTGGACTTACCAAGTGGGTACGTCCTCCTGGCCCCTGTCGTCCCTCAAAATTACGATTAGACGTTGAAGCACAACGTTCCCCCCGCGAAAGGCGGTCATCATTCATCGCGATACACATTGAACAGCCTGGTTCGCGCCATTCAAATCCTGCATTACGGAATATCTTGTCGAGTCCTTCCTCCTCCGCTTGAAGCTTCACCAGGCCAGAGCCTGGAACGACCATTGCAAGTTTAATATTCGTAGCAATATATCTGTCTTTTACTATTTCTGCTGCCGCTCGCAAGTCTTCAATACGCGAATTAGTACAGGAACCAATAAAAATCTTATCTAGGTAAATCTCGCTGATCAACGTATTGGGTGCAAGCCCCATATATTTTAGAGCGCGCTCCATATCATTACGCCGCACTGAATCAGTAATCTGCAATGGATCGGGAACTCTGCCATCCACCGTTGTAACCATTTCAGGAGAAGTCCCCCAAGTCACTTGCGGTTTAATTCGTGCTGCATCTAGCTTCACTACTTGATTAAATTTTGCCCCATCATCACTTCTCAGGGTGTGCCAATAAGCGATCGCTTTCTCCCATGAATCCCCTTTTGGTGCAAAAGGTCGTCCACTGATATATTCAATAGTAATATCGTCCACCGCGATCATGCCAGCGCGCGCACCTGCTTCGATAGTCATATTGCAAAGTGTCATCCGACCTTCCATGGAAAGTGCGCGGATGGCGCTGCCAGAAAATTCAATGACATAGCCGGCACCACCTGCTGTGCCAATTTTTCCGATGATAGCTAGTGCAATATCCTTTGCAGTAACGCCATGGCCGAGCGTACCATCGACCAAAATCTGCATCTCCTTTGCTTTTTTTATCGATAAACATTGAGTCGCAAGTACATGCTCTACTTCAGATGTACCGATTCCAAAAGCAAGACAGGCAAATGCACCATGTGTACTGGTATGTGAGTCACCACATACTACTGTCATGCCTGGTAGTGTCGCACCTTGTTCTGGGCCAATCACATGAACGATTCCCTGACGTAAATCATTCATCTTGAATTCGGTGATACCTAGTTCCTCACAATTCCGATCAAGGGTTTCAACTTGTAACCGCGATATCGGGTCACTGATTCCATTCGTACGTCCAGTAGTCGGCACATTGTGGTCAGCTACTGCAAGAACTGAATCTAGGCGCCAAGGTCTGCGCCCAGCAATCCTTAGCCCTTCAAATGCTTGCGGGCTAGTAACTTCATGCACCAGATGGCGGTCAATATAAAGCAATGTAGTATCGCCGGGCCATTCTTGTACCACGTGACTTTTCCAAAGTTTGTCGTATAAAGTTTGCATCGTAAAAGAATCCTAATGAATGTGAAATTATCCCATAATGCAACCGTAAGAAATAGGTAACATACCCTTTTCTTTTCTCATTCACTACTTAATACTCACTTTCCGAACTATTAATCCCAAACCCAGCAATGCAGCTACTGCACTCATACTAAATGTAAAACCAGGACCTAACCACTCCCAGGCATAACCGCTGAATACACCGCCTAATGTACCTCCAATACCGAATGTGATACTTGTATAAAGCGCCTGCCCTTTTGCTTGATGACGACCACGAAAAAAATGATGTACCACCATCATTGCAGCAACATGGTGAGCACCATACGTTGCTGCATGAAGAATTTGCGCCAGCAACACGACTATTGGCCATTCTACTCCCCAACCTATCATTAGAAACCGTGCTACTGCACAACTAAAACTGAAAGCAAGGATCTGCTTTAGACTAAATCGGTACATTACTCTAGGCATTAAGAAAAAGACGCCAATTTCGCATATCACACCAACCGCCCAAAGCCAGCCGATGATGCCCTTACTGTATCCATGTTCTACTAAATAGATCGAATAAAACGTGTAGTAGGGACCATGAGCAAAAGCCATTAACAAACAGGCAGAGAAAAAAGCTAGGACGCCTGGCTGTTTAAATATCTGTTGCACAGAAAGACTATCGGTAGAATGAGATGCTATTTCGGCCTCTGGAATCCGCCAGGAAAAAATTACGATGCCTAGTTTAAATCCTAACACTACCCACAATAGCAACACGATCTCCGTAGCATCTAATACATAACCGATGCCTATCACTGCAAGAATAAACCCTAACGAACCCCATGAACGAATACTCCCATATCTGGCCGTGTTTTCACCCAGGTGAGAAAGAGTTGTTGCCTCGATCAATGGAAGCGATGCGCTCCAGAAAAAACTCATCAGCGACATGACGGCAAACATCCAGAAAAATGATTCGCCGAAAAAAACCCCACAATAGGTTATCAATCCTGTAATCGAAGCAAGTTGCACGATCAGCATTCGCTTGCCGGTGTGATCAGCCAACCAGCCCCACGCTGTTGGAGCAAAGATTCGCGTTACATGCAACAAGGACATCAGTACGCCAATCTGAAGAGCATTGAAGGAAAGAGACTTAAGATAAAGGCTCCAATAAGGAGCAAAGGCACCAATGAAAGCGAAGTGAAAGAAATAAAAGCCAGAAAGACGCCAGTAGGGGAGTGATTGCATCGGATCATTTTTTTGTGATCAACTAATGTTGGTCAACTCTCTTCATCTACCAAAACAAACTCCAATGGCGACTAGGCACGTTTCTTGAACTCGTTAGCACGAGTATCGATCTCAATCATGTCGCCAATTTCAACGAAAGCAGCAACCTGGATCTGAAAAAAAGTTCCTTTCAGACGAGCCGGTTTCATTATTTTTCCAGAAGTATCCCCGCGTACAACTGGCTCAGTATATTCAACTTCACGAACAACAGTGGTTGGAAGTTCAACCGAAATTGCCTTGCCATTGTAAAATGTCAATTTGCAAATGTCTTCCATACCGTCGATCAAGTAATTCATCACTTCGGACATGCTATCTGCTTCGACTTCAAATTGGTTATATTCACTATCCATGAATACATATAGTGGGTTAGCATAATAGGAATAAGAACAGTCTTTGAAGTCGAGTATAACCATATCGAATTTTTCATCTGCTTTGTACACTGACTCTGTGACTGTATTAGAGAGAAGATTCTTCAGCTTCATTCTTACCACAGATGCGTTCCGACCAGATTTGGTAAATTCAGTCCTCTGTACAACCATTGGCGCATTGTAGATCATCGCGACGTTACCCACGCGGAGCTCCATTGCAGTTTTCATGTTTCATCCTGATAATTAAAATCTAAGCAAATTCGCCTGGTAGCAAACCACAATAATAATTTTTTATTTTATACGTCACAAATTATATCTGATCTCTTCTACTAAACTGCACCAGATTGGATGCCAAGTCCCCTATAGCGCACAGCTGCCTAACCCATTTCTCGCCATACTGGGTCAAGACAGTAAGCTGTGAGACAAATGCAGGCCAGGTATTTTTGATCTGGCCGCTGCCATTCCAAAAATTCCATAAAGAACATACGGCAGTTGACATGTCTGGTGACATACTTGCAGTATAAAGATTAAGAAAAGCATCTAGTTTAATTCGATGCGTTCTTTCTGCCTGCGGATAAATATTCCAGACAAAAGGTCGTGCCGCCCATTGAGCACGAACAAATGAATCCTCACCACGTACAAAGTTGACGTCGCATGTCCAGAGTAACTGGTCATAATCGTTCTGCTCCAAGAATGGAATAAAACATACTTTCAATTGCCCGGACCGCAGTATCTCGCCAACTTTAGGTAGACCAACACCAAAAAATACCCTAACAGCATTAACAACTGAACCTTGCGGTACCAACACACATACTGGAACGTCCGATACGACCCATGCCGAGAGTAATTCGTGTATTGGGGCGCCATCGTAGCAGAACAACGAAATGCGCAATTCTCCCATTCTGTGCGGTTGCATACCTTGCCGCTGCCAAAACGCTACCTGTGCCGCGTTATTGAATGTACTTCTGGCAGATAATAAATGTTTCTCCAACAACAACCCACCAGTACCTGGCAGAAAACCCGGAAAGAAAAAATATTTTATCAAAGGTAAACGCGGATGAAACGATGGCAAACAGTGGCTGCCTATTACCCAATTCTCGGCGCTAAGATACTCTAGATTCAGCCAAATTGGTGGCCGCGGTAAGGCCGCCATTGCAATGATGTAGATATTAGGCAATTCACAGGCAAACGCCTCAATCACTACGTCGGCAGGTTTGATCTTGGCGAATGGCTGCCTCCAATAACATATCTCAACACCCTGTAACCACTGCTGCTCTAAATCTGAAGCAATGTCCGGCGCGATACGGGCAAAACTGGCAAGATCATCCACCCATAGCCTTACCTCCAACCCATACTCGTGCACTAACTGACGTGCGAGTCGCCAGCAGAAACCAGCATCACCAAAATTATCGACAATGGCACAGAAAATATCCCAACGTTGCTTCATTGAACACGACAATAACACTCCCATATGACCCCTGAAAGACTACTCTGTAAAAGAATCTTCCAAATTAGTTGGATAAACCTTTATTTACTCTCAACGAGAGCCCGTTTAGACTATTGCAGCGCTTACCTGTCATCCATTGATCTATTTGACATACCTCGTAGAAACAAATAACTCTGTAAGCGATCATACTCACAACACATATCAAGCAGACTTGGGATTAGTTGTCGAGGATAATTACAAACAAGAAATGGTGGCTTTCATTTTAGTTTATTAGCCTAAACAAATTGATAAGATTTCAAACTCAAGCTTCATCAGGATCTGGGTTCTCTGTAGGCTCAGGTTTCACCCTACTACTAAATAACGCGGATTTTTTTTGGGAAATCTTACCGGAAACTTTTGGCGTCAGGCACACCACATCAGCATTTTGTGCACGGTGGCGCAGAGCATGGTCCATCAACACCAGCGCCAACATTGCCTCAGCAATTGGAGTAGCACGAATCCCCACACAGGGATCGTGTCTGCCGTGAGTTTCCACAATTACTGGCTTGCCAGATTTGTCTATCGAGCGCCGCTCTAAGCGGATACTTGAAGTGGGTTTGATAGCAATATTCACAACAATATCCTGGCCAGTCGAAATACCTCCCAGTATGCCCCCTGCATTGTTGCTCAGGAAACCTTCGGGGGTTATTTCGTCAGAGTGCTGGGTTCCCTTTTGTGCAACACTGGCAAAACCTGCGCCGATTTCTACACCTTTTACTGCATTGATGCTCATCATGGCATAGGCGATTTCAGCATCCAGTCGGTCATATACCGGCTCACCCCAACCTACTGGAACGTTTTCTGCCACCACGATGATTTTTGCACCAACTGAATCACCCGATTTACGCAATTTTTCCATGAATTTTTCAAGGCGAGGCACAATATCGACATCAGCAGCAAAAAACGGATTATGGTTTACCACATCCCACTGTTTGAATGGGACTTTTACCGGTCCTAATTGTGCCATGTAGCCACGTATCACGACTCCATATTTTTCGTGTAACCATTTTTTGGCAACGGACGCCGCAGCTACACGTACTGCCGTCTCTCGAGCGGAGGAACGCCCACCACCACGATAATCGCGTATTCCATATTTTTGCCAATAGGTATAGTCTGCATGCCCAGGGCGGAAGGCCTCCTTTATCTTACTGTAATCTTTGCTGCGCTGATCTTCGTTGCGAATTAGTAAAGCCATGGGAGTACCGGTGGTTTTACCCTCGAAAACGCCAGAAAGAATTTCTACGGTATCAGATTCTTTTCGCTGAGATACATGGCGAGAGGTGCCGGGTTTGCGCCGGTCCAGCTCCTGCTGAATGTCGCTAGAGGATAATTCCATCCCCGGCGGACAACCATCTACCACGCAACCAATAGCGGGCCCATGAGATTCACCAAATGAAGTGACACAAAAAAGCTTGCCAATGGTATTGCCAGACATTTTATTTCTCTTATTAAATCAATATGTCAATTTTAACACGCACAATTACTAGTATAGTTACTGGGTTCGCAATATTCCCTGCAACATCTGTATCCCCCATGCCACACCAAAACCCGTAACGTCGCTACCAATTGCCCCCAGTCCACCTGTATTTCTACTAGCAGAAAGATCCATGTGTAGCCAAGGCGTATCGCTGACAAACCTCCTGAGAAAAAGTGCTGCGAGAATATGATCAGCTTCGTTCTCTAATGAGCATTGCTTGACGTCGGCAATCTTGCTTTCCAAGTCCGCCTCGTAATCAGAGTCCATAGGAAACGCCATAATTCTCTCGCCACATAGTTTTCCTGCGACCAGGGCTTTTTGTACCAAGTCATTACGGTTACTAAAAATACCACTATAACGGGACCCCAGCGCAACACACATGCTACCGGTGAGTGTTGCAAAATCTATCATCACATCGGGTCTTTGTTTTGCCGCCATGGTCAATGTATCCGCTAGCACCATACGTCCCTCAGCATCTGTATTAATGATCTCGATTGTGTTGCCATTCAATGCGGTAACTACATCATTCTGCTTATAAGCACGAGGACTGATATGATTTTGTGCAACAGCAAGCCAGCAATCAATATTTACAGCCAGGTTAGCACGAGTTACTGCTAACAAAATACCCAAAGCTACTGCTGAACCATTCATATCTTCATGCATGCCGTGCATGTAGCGCGTTGGTTTTAAATTGTGGCCTCCAGTATCAAAGCATATACCTTTCCCCACCAGCGCTACAGTTTTGTCCGAACCCTTGACCAATCTTTGTATATGAATAATGCTAGCGTCTTCCGGATCGCTGCCTTGAGCCACGGCAACAAACGCACCTGCACCCATTTTACGCAGCATTTTGAGATTAAAATCCTGATACTTCCAACCTTCATCCTTTGCAAGCTTTTTGACGCGCTTGCGATAAGAATAGGGGGTTAATTCGTTGGATGGTAGCACTGTAAGTTCACGCGCAAGTAAATTACCTTCTGCCTTAGCACGCAGCAACGCAAAGTCATCAGCATCTTTGTGTCCGTACAAAATAATTTTGGCAAGTGCTTTTCTGACCGGTTCTTTCTTATCAGTCTTCCGCGATGGCAATATCGAACCATTTACCCATGTCGCATATACTGCTAACTCCGCAAATACTCGCTTTTCCTTAATGTCTCCGTAAACCGCAAGATGAATTTCCTCCGGATTCTCTTCCAACAACAATTGCACAGCTTTGCGAATATAAGTTTGTTGCTCGAATATAGACTTACCCAAATCTACCATGACCCATGCACACAATGCCCCGCTTTTGAGAGTGGCACTAACTGGCGCTTCACTAATTTCTTGGGGTTTCATTTTGCGCCGCAATAACAAGGTTTCCAAAGCGTTTTTACCAAAAAAGATATGTTTCTTTTGAAACTTTTCCAGCGACTTATCCAATTTTGGCAACACTACTAAAAATTGCTTTGTCACATTGGACTTACTCAAAGGTGAAATATTTTGTGTTAGTTTTGCAAGCATTAGTAACTATCCTATAAATATTAACTGTTATTATATACGCCATGCCCCCATTAACTGTTGAAGCTTTTTACCTTAGGTTTTCTTGACCCCACAATAATTTGCTCTACCATGCGCCAATACCTCGAACTAATGCAGCACGTGCTCACACACGGCCACAAGAAGTCAGACCGTACCGGTACTGGTACGCTTTCCGTATTTGGTTACCAAATGCGCTTCAACTTGGCAAATGGCTTTCCGCTTATTACCACCAAAAAATGTCATTTGAAATCTATTATTTACGAATTACTCTGGTTTCTACAAGGCGATACAAATATAAGATATCTCAATGACAACGATGTCTCCATCTGGAATGAATGGGCGGATAAAAGTGGAGATCTCGGCCCAATTTATGGCCACCAGTGGCGTTCCTGGCCAAGCATAGATGGACAATACATCGACCAAATCACACAGGTGATCAAGCAAATTAAAGAAACCCCTGACTCGAGACGCATGATTGTTTCTGCATGGAACGTGGGTGAATTGAGTAAGATGAAACTACCACCATGCCATGCCTTTTTTCAATTCTATGTCGCTGATGGCAAACTCTCGTGTCAGCTTTATCAACGTAGTGCAGATGTTTTTCTTGGTGTTCCGTTCAATATTGCCTCTTATGCACTGCTCACATTAATGGTGGCGCAAAGTTGCAATTTAGAACCTGGTGATTTTGTTCACACTTTCGGCGATGCCCACCTATATCTAAATCATCTCGATCAGACACAAGAACAACTATCTCGTCAGCCTAGAAAATTACCTTTGATGAAACTAAACACAGCAATTAATAATATTTTTGATTTCAAATTTACAGATTTTGCACTAGAGGATTACGACCCTCACCCGATGATTAAGGCACCGATCGCGGTATGAAACCGAAGATCGCTCTAATTGCGGTAGTAGCGCCAGGTAACATCATTGGATATGAGAATGAAATGCCTTGGCACTTGCCTCGTGATCTACTCTACTTTCGGCGCAAGACTTCAGGGCACCCGGTAATAATGGGACGCAAAACTTTTGAATCGCTAAAATGTAAAGCGCTCTCCAATCGAAAAAATATAGTGGTAACAAGGAATCTGGAATATACGGCACCCGGTTGTGAAGTAGTTCATTCATTCAAAGAGGCCTTTGATATATCTGGAAATACAAATCGAATTTTCGTTATCGGCGGGGGACAACTATATACAACTGCCATTTCATTAGCTGATGAAATATATTTAACTAAGATCGAAAATAAAAACAAGAGTCGAACTGGTGAATTGTTCGAGTTATTCAGAGGTGACACATTTTTCCCAGAAATAAACAAATTAGAATGGGAGATTGTTCACCAAGGACGTCCGTATATTGCTACCAGAAGAATACAATGCCCGGATCAAAAAAAACACATTGTATTTTACTTCCGACACATTAAATATATACGAATATCTAAAAAGGAGAATACCGAAAAAAGACCAACATAGCTAAACAAAAAAAATTATAGAACAACTACATCTGGCAACGGAAAACCGTTAAAGTTACTGGCATATGCAGTAGTGTATGCACCAGCATTGGGAATGTAGATGAAATCCCCTTCCTGAATATCTGCTGGCAACATTTCATCGCGCATTAGAATGTCTACTGAATCACAGGTTGGACCCGCAATGGACCAAGGTATACAGTGTCCTTTGCGGTCAGTATGAATTTCGTATCGCAACCCCTCGGTGACTTCGATCACACCACCAAACATACCTGCATCCCAATACATCCAGCGCTTTCCATTGCGGGTAGCAGTACCTACAACGCGGCAGACAAAATAGGCTGAATCTGATACTAGGTAACGCCC
>SMXG01000037.1 GCA_004356775.1 Betaproteobacteria bacterium
CATGAGTAGAATTTACAGGAAAATTAGTTTCACCAAAAAAATGTTGTTTCGTGCTGCCTACTTACATAGCCTGAAAGACGTTTGGATTTGTGGAAAAGTCTAAATGGGATTTAGAACCAAATGACGTTATGATATCAGGTTATTCATCCCACAATGAACTGTCACTATGCAAAATGATCTGAATAATAATCTTGAACAGGATCTTAGAATCAGTAAAACCCGCATTAAACAGGAAATGTATGCATTGCAGAAAATTGGCGAACGATTAATTAAACTCAATCCTAAGCAATTGGCAAAATTTTGCTTACCAGAGACATTAAAGGACGCAATAATCGAAGCTAATCAAATACGTAAACACGAGGCCCGCCGTCGACAGATACAATTTGTCGGCAAGCTGATGCGTGAAGTAGATGTAGGACCAATTCAGAAAAGGCTTTCCACCTGGGATGGCGTATCTCTGCAACATATCGCATGGATACACTTAGTAGAGCGTTGGCGTAATTACTTGCTAAAGGATAAACATGCCTTCGCTGAATTTGGACGACAATATCCTACCGCTGATCTACAACGCATACGGACGCTCACGCGAAACGCTCACAAAGAGAGTCTCTCCAAAAAGTCGCTCAAAAGTTTCCGCGCCCTGTTTCATGAATTACAAACAAGTATTCCAGAAACTTCCGAACAAAATGAACAATCCAGATATACAAATGAATTCTGAATCAACATGGCCATTGATCAATTCTAGGCTATCCTGTTTCTGACCTACTGCTCAATCAATTCTTGTTTCTGCACATGACCACTATATCCACCGACCTATTGCCCAGCATTGTAATTGAAACTGGAGATCATCCAACTCACACTATTCTATGGATGCACGGTCTTGGTGCAGACGGAAACGATTTTGTTCCCATCGTCCGCGAACTTGATCTGCAATCTAGTATCCATACTCGTTTTGTGTTTCCCCATGCGCCGATGCAATCGGTAACTATTAATGGCGGGTCTGTGATGCGTGCGTGGTATGACATATCTAATCAAATTTTGAATAGCCACGAAGATGTAGCTGGCATACGTGCCTCACAATTTGCAATAGAAACACTGATCAGTCAGGAGAAGAAAAACGGTATTAGACCAGAAAATATCGTGCTTGCGGGCTTTTCTCAAGGGGGTGTGATAGCGCTTCAGACCGGCCTACGCCATCCGGAAAAACTCGCTGGCATCATGGCACTGTCGTGTTATTTACCACTGGCACAAACATTTGCGACAGAAGCTCATCAAGCCAATTTATCCACCCCTATTTTTATGGCGCATGGTCGTAATGACCCAGTCATACCACTGACGCTAGCGACATTATCAAGACAACAATTGCTTGAATCAGGCTATTGTGTGGAATGGAACGTGTACCTGATGGAACATTCAGTTTGTATTGAAGAAATTTCCGATATCAGCAAATGGCTAAAGCAAGTATTAATATAACCTGATAGAAATATTCTATCCCGCTTCTGGCGGATTAACACGATTAGCAATCTGCCACTGCTATCTAGTTTAATTGTTTATAACATCAACTCTGCTGCAGCGCAAAGTACAACTCAAGTACAACTCAACTCAAGTACAACTCTCTAGTACTTTCAACTAGTAGGTAGTAGACATGGTCGAACACCTATGATACTCATTCTGTATCTACAGGTATCTTAGTTGCTGCTAAATACAGCTTCCGCACTTAAATTATAAACGTCTAGCGATCGAAATTTCGACCCCAAGCATGCTTTAGGGATGTTGCTTTTGTGACGGATCCGTGACGAACCCGATGCGTATTATCCCAGCTTTTGCAGCAATCGACATCACCTGTGCCACACGCTCATAAATGACATGCCTGTCAGCGTGTATATGCAACTCTGTCTTTGGGTCCTGCTTTACCTTCTCAGAGAAGCGTGATGTGAGCTGCATCAGAGCAACCGGCGCACCATTCCAGTAGAGACTTGCGTCATCTCGAATGCCAAGTGCAATATGCTCTGGTTTCGTGATATTTGGACTGCTTGATGCTTTAGGCAAGTCCACCTTGACTGAATGTGTAAGCAACGGTGCAGTGATGATGAAGATTACCAACAACACCAACATTACATCCACCATCGGTACCACATTAATCTCAGCCATTGGCGTCTGACGCCCACCACTATCCATACTGCCAAATGCCATCACTTCCTCCCTTCAACGGGAGATACTACACGTAGCGATCGCACTTCCCCTGCTGAACTATTGGTCTTAGCGCCGACAGAGATTAGCGCAAAAATATCATGAGCAAAAGCATCCAAGCGTGCCAGCCATATACGATTACGGCGTACGAATGCGTTGTATGCTAAGACTGCTGGAATCGCTACAGCTAATCCAAGTGCTGTCATGATAAGGGCCTCACCCACCGGCCCGGCCACTTTATCTAACGTACCCTGGCCGGAAAGGCCAATTTGTATCAGTGCGTGATAGATGGCCCACACAGTACCAAATAAACCGATATATGGAGCTGCAGAACCGGCTGAAGCCATTACCGTGAGCCCGTTTTCCACACGAGTAGCTTCCTGGTCTATACCGTTGCGCAACACGCGAGTTATAAATTCGCTTGCGCCTCCTGCTGCCGCAAGTTTTTGCAAACCATGCCTTTCTGAATCAACAGCAGCATCCAATGCAAACCGTGCAAGTTGAGCAAAAGCATTATTAGTCGAACCACCATTTAAAGTAGAGTCTACCTTCTGCAATGAATCGGCGCTCCAGAAACGCTTAAGAAAAACCTCCGCACGTCTCCCTTCTAGAAAATTAGCAATACTCTTGGTAAAAATAAGATACCAACTCGCCACGGAGAGCATGAGCAGCAACACAAGCACGCTGATGCCAACTCCATCGACTTGGGTAAGAAAATGTGCAAATCCAAGCCCTTGTTCCATGATATTAGTATCCTTGTAGTACGAAATTAAAAGGTTGTAGCGCAACAGCCCGCACTGGCTGTCCGTTACGCAGAGATGGATTGCAGCGCCATGTTTTTACTATAGCTAAAGCTGCCTCATCTAGGCGTTTGTAACTACTACTCTCAACTACTCTTGCAGTACTCACGTAACCATCCTCGTCCAATTCTACTCGTAGAACCAACTTGCCTTCTTCACCAAGTCGACGTGAAAGTGGCGGATAAGATGGTGGTATCAATTCGGGACATGTAACAGACAACTCTGTAAACAGATTAATAGGCCCAGCCGGTGCCGACACTAGTGCTGGATCAGGGACTGGCGCTTCTACCACTGCGACCGGTGGAGGTGAAGGTGAAGGTGCAATCACCTCAGTCTCAGATAATACTGGCGCTTCGGGCACAAGTTGCTGCAGTTGCTGCTTCTCTACTGGTCTGGGCTTTAGCTTTAGCTTTGGCTTTGGCTTAGATGGAAGTAAGGGCGAATCAAGTCTACGTACTTCTTCCACTTTGGGCTCAGTAATGAAATTTACAAAAATCGTCGCAATCTGTTCAGGCAAAGGAATTAATCGTTGTTGATTCAATAAAACGTAAAATAACGCGCTATGGGTTGCTAGAACAAACAGGAGAGCCGGTAAAAAGACAGGGAGATTGAGCTTTGCAAGCATATATTCAGAAGCGTTTGAAAAGTAATCTACGTTTACCAACTAGAAATAACTGTAAATTAGTGGATTCAATCATTATCGATCTAATTCTCTCGCGACTAGATTGGTGCGCCTTAATTTCAATAATACTAACCATATTTGGTAATTGTAAATCTAATTACGAATGAGTCGTATACTATTTCCGGAATTTTACCACTTAATTTATACGCCCACATATAAAGAATGCAAGAAGGGTTAGCAAATTCTCCCTTTTTATAGCTCTTTAGATAGCCTATCTAGGCAAAATGATTAAATAACAAAGTCTTAAGTAAACGAAAGTTACTTCATGATTCAGTAAATTATCGCAGAATAATAGCAATCAGCAAAATCTTCTAACTTGATAATGACGTCGTAGTCAAAATTACGCGAATAGCAGAAACGACTAGTATTTAAGTATCCACGGGAATTCAAGAAACTATAGTTCATATAACTATATCAAGTACTTACGTGTATGTCCTGATTAGCAGTGAGTTTTTAGATCAAAGAACTTTAAGCGAGTATACAAACATGTAGTAATTAAAACTTGTCGGCTTCTCTAAATATAAATTCTCACCAGCCTGTGACCTCTTACCAATTCTGCTATAAACTGTCCCAGAATATTGAAGGAATTTGCTATTATTAATTGTAAAGACCGAATCGTTTCCACCAACTATAGGCAAATCGTCTGGCTACCCAAGAGGAATTTTCCAACTTTTTGATAGGAACCGAGCGACGTGCCTATAAAAAGGTGCTATTTTCGGTGCGTGACGAACATGTGGCGCTGGATATCGTCCAGGATTCTATGATGAAACTTGCAGAGAATTATGCTGCCAAACCGCTGGAAGAACTTCCTCCTCTCTTCCAACGCATTCTGCAAAATACCACTCACGATTACTACCGGCGGCAGAAAACCCGCTCGTTATGGACTACCCTGTTTTCATCTTATACTCCTAAAGATCAGGAAAACGAAAGTGAAGAATACGATCTGCTGGAGACTCTGTCAGTAAAGAAAGAATCAAATTTCAGCAGTGACCCATATAAGCAACTGGAACAATCTCAACTCATTGATTCTATTGAAAGAGCAATAACAATTCTGCCTACACGTCAACGTGAAGCTTTTCTATTACGTTACTGGGAGGAGATGGATGTCACTGAAACCGCAGCCGTAATGGGATGTTCGGAAGGTAGTGTTAAAACTCACTGCTCGCGCGCATCCCATACTCTTGCTGCTATACTCAGGAAAAATGGAATAGAACTATGAACGAACCTGAACTAGGAAGAAAAATCGCACAACTGTTAGACCGCGGTCTGGACGATATCGAGCAGAATACATTGAATCGCCTACAATCGGCGCGCAAAACCTCCCTTGAAAATCGACTTTTGGTCGAAACGTTAGTACCCGCTGGTGACGGCGGCACCATCGGCGCCGTCCATGAGGGATACTTCCGGAACTTTAATACTAAAAACCTACTACCACTGGCCGCCCTACTACTTGTTCTAGTCGGTATCTCCTACTGGCAGACCCCCCAGTATGGAGACGAAAATGAGGAAATCGACATACTGCTGCTCGCCGATGACCTACCAATTAATGCTTATTTCGACAATGAATTTGATGCATGGCTAGACTCCTAACGGTAGCACTTTGTTTATATTTTTCACTACCCAATTACGCTCAATCTGAGCCCAACCAATCTTCTTGGACAAGATTAAGCCCTCAGCAAAGGGAAGCCTTGGCACCGCTTGCTAAAGATTGGGACAGGATGGATCCTGCCAAAAAACAAAAATGGCTTGGTTTCACCAAACGCTACCCAAACATGACTCCATTGGAGCAGCGGCGCATACAGATGAATATTGGTGATTGGAATTCACTTACCCCAGATCAACGCAAACAAGCACGGAAGAAATACCGAAAGATAAAAAATCTATCCCCAGAAAAACGCCATGAAATTAAACAAAAATGGCGAGAATACAAACAATTGCCAAAATCTAGTAGGAAAAACCTGAGGTAGTAATCGTACGTAACATTCTGACCCTGACTCATACCCATCCATAACTTCATAGTGGCAACTATTAGTTTTGATACTGCGGGAAGCACCGCCCTCTGAATGAATTATCCCAAAACAATTGAGACTTCTATGCCCGGAGTCTGGCGGAGACTGCTCAGTATGATTTACGAATTGTTACTCTTGGTTGCGGTTCTGTTTATTGCTGGTCTTATATTTCATCTCATATTCCGTGATACGGATTCACCTTTTTTCAAGATAGTTTTTCAGCTTTATCTGTTAAGTGTGGCTGGTATTGATTTAATTTGGTTCTGGACGCATGGCGGCCAAACTCTGGCAATGCAAACCTGGAAACTACGAGTAATAAGCGTTGATGGAAAGAAAATCAGCATTCGGCAGGCGATTGCACGCTACCTTTTTGCAGTAACTGGTATCTCTTTTTTTGGATGCGGAATACTCTGGGCACTGTTCGATCGTGACCGTCAGTTTCTACATGATAGACTGGCAGGTACCAAAATCATAAGTGTAGACGGATGAAACAAGAATGAAGGATTGTAGCTGCTAAATGATAAAAAATGGAAGTTCACAAACAAAGCCTTCATCACACAGTTCCTCCTACCGTCAACCCATCTATTCGTAGCGTTGGCTGACCCACTCCTACCGGTATGTTCTGACCTTCCTTACCGCATGTGCCAACGCCCGGGTCAAACGATAGGTCGTTTCCTATCATGGCGATACGCTTGAGCACGTCAGGACCATTGCCGATAAGAGTTGCACCCTTTACTGGATAAGAAATTTTACCGTTTTCTATCATATAGGCTTCTGCAGTAGAAAAGACAAATTTCCCGCTGGTGATATCTACCTGTCCACCACCGAAATTCACCGCATATAGACCATGTTTTACCGAAGAAATAATATCTTCAGGGCTTCTGTCACCATTTAGCATATAGGTGTTGGTCATGCGCGGCATGGGAATGTGAGCAAATGACTCGCGTCTACCGTTGCCAGTTACAGACGCATTCATTAGCCGCGCATTCAGGCTGTCCTGTAAATAACCTTTCAGAATGCCATTTTCGATCAACATAGTACATTGAGTGGGATTGCCCTCATCGTCAATGTTCAATGATCCGCGTCGTCGAGCAATCGTACCATCATCTACCACGGTTACACCATCAGCCGCGACGCGCTCGCCAATGCGCCCAGAGAATGCAGAACTACCCTTACGGTTGAAATCTGCTTCCAGTCCATGACCAATGGCTTCATGTAACAGTATTCCCGGCCAGCCAGAACCTAGTACCACCGTCATGACTCCAGCTGGAGCAGATTTTGCACCCAGATTGACAAGTGCTTGATGTACCGCTTTCGCTGCGTAATCAAGTAATACGTCATCAGTAAAATAGGTGTAATTAAAGCGCCCGCCACCGCCTGCGACGCCTTGTTCGCGATGACCATTTTCCTCGACAATGACTTGCAGTGAAACTCGCACCAGGGGTCGGACGTCTGCGGCCAATCGTCCATCGCTGCATGCTACCAGTATCACCTCGTATTCCCCGGTAAGAGAGGCCATCACTTGGATAACGCGTTTGTCGATCGAGCGGGCATAACCTTCTATTTTTTCCAGCAGCATTACCTTGTCCGCATCCTTTAGACTGGCTATGGGATCCTGAGGCATGTAAAGCTCACGTCCTCTGCATCGCTTGACTGCCTGTACCGAATGTGACCCACCCTGCCTAGCAATGGCACGTGTAGCCTGTGCCGCCGAGGTAAGTGCAGGCATACTAATGTCATCGGAGTAGGCAAATGCCGTCTTTTCTCCACTTACCGCACGTACACCCACTCCCTGATCAATGTTGAAATTGCCAGATTTCACTATGCCTTCCTCTAAAACCCAACCCTCTGCACGGCTATACTGAAAATAAAGATCGGCGTAATCTACGTGATGCGTAAATATTTGTCCGAACACCTGTTGCAATCTGGCTGTATCTATTTCGTATGGCATTAGCAAACAACGATCGGCCATATTGAAAAGATCGTTAGGCTCGGTAACAAGTTCTGTAACCATGGCATCTGGATTCATTGTCTAATTTTAAAGAAACAATATTAAAAACGGAAGTTAAGTTTAGTTTAGCAGAAATGCAAGGTGCGATGTTTTAGTGCGGGCAAACTGTTTCGTACGCTAGTCTGATAGCCATGGTTTATATTTGCAAGTACTACTCCTGACCCGTGTGGTAGGCGATCGAGTACTACCCCCCAAGGGTCTACGATCATACTGTTACCGTAAGTTTCACGACCGTTAACATGAAGACCACTCTGAGCAGGCGCAATCATATATGCTAGATTTTCAATAGCGCGAGCACGAATCAGCGTTTCCCAATGAGCCTTTCCGGTGATTGCTGTGAAAGCTGATGGTGCGAAAATGACATCCACCTTTCCCATCGAGCGATAAAGCTCTGGAAAACGCAAGTCGTAACATATGGAAAGGCCAATACGACCAAACGGTGATTCCAACGTAACTACTTCATTGCCTGCTTCGATGGTTTTCTCCTCAGCATAACGCTCTTTACCAAGCACAAGATTAAATAGATGTATCTTGTCGTAACGAGCAACTTGCTTGCCAGAGTTATCATATACAAGGCAACTATTTCTTACCTTATCAGGCTTGGATGATACTAGTGGCACAGAACCTCCCACAAGCCATATACCATGGCGCTTGGCAGTTCCACTTAGAAACTCCTGTATCGGCCCACTACCAGCTTCTTCACGCACTGCTACCTTGTCAATGTCTTTCATGCCCATAATGCAAAAATATTCGGGAAGCGCTACCAGCCTCGCTCCCTTGGATACAGCTATATCGATCAGCCGCGCAGCCTCTTTCAAGTTGGCAAGTACTTTGGGTCCAGCTGTCATCTGAATGGCAGCAATACAAATTTCACTACCGGACGTTTCTATGGGGTTAAATGTAGTGAGTGTTGAATCTTTGGACATTATTCTCAACCATTAATTTGCAATTCAATTATTTATGCCAAACAGGATAAGGGTGAAATGCCAGCTATACAAACCTCGATCGACTAAGCTAACTTCTACCCGTCCTTATTATCGTTTAGTCCCTTTAGGCTGCCGTAGTTTTCAGTGCAACTTGGTTATGATAGGCTCCGTCCAAGTACCGGTAATGTTGTATTTATTAGATATAATCGGGTCTTCTAGTGACTTATTTACGATTATAGTTGCAATGTCAACAACCGGTGTAACCAAGCCCAATGAAGGAATAACTGTGACATGTAGCTTATAGGTTTCCGCGGACAGATTCGTTTTCCCTTTTATTTCTACGTCTGCCGCAGGCCCCCCAATCTTAAGGTCATCTGTAAACGCTGTACCACGGGTGATACTAGCACTGCCAGAGAGTTTGTCAAAACCGAACCCGTCACCGAACACATCACGGAAATCCAATCTAACTCTTCTTGGCAAGGATTGCAGATCAAAAATACCAAATAGTTTACTAATGCCCAACTCAAATTTTGGAAATTGCCCATTCTTGGCCTGCACCTTAATTTCACCAGATAGAGTTGGATAATCAATTGATTGGGGACCACCGAACCACGACAGCACACCTTCAAGTTTGCCACTGCCACGTTTAACTCGATCAGGATAACCAAAGCGCGTCAGAAACATATTAATATCACTTGCTTCTAGTTTGATATTCATCTGAATGCTAGGAGAAGCGGAATGATTTTTCCATATTCCATCCGCTATAAGCGAACTGTCGTGATTGGAAATGTATAGTTTTTCGATTCGCCAGTTCTGACCTTGTTGACTTGCAATTAATTCAAGCTTGCCGAGTTGTTTCTCATTGATGATAAGTTTGTCCGCCACCACGTCAAGCGCAGGCAGGCTCTTTTCTTGTTGCTGTTGCTTTGCTATATTCGGCTCGGTTGAGTAAACAGCGGGCACAATCAGCCTTTTCAATCGTGCAACCACTTTGCCCTTATTGTGTGGGTACCAGTTGACTTTACCGTCAATTTCCCTGCTTAAAATGGTGGAGCGCCATTCTCTGCTATTGATGCTGGCATCCAACGCTACATCGTTAAAGCGCCTACCAAGAAAATTAAGTACGCAAATCTGTAAATTAATTCTTGTCAGGCCTAAAAAAAGCTCATTCGTCTCATTAGGTTTATTAAAAAAATTGAATCGTTTTAATAAATCACGCCACTGATCCAGGTCCAGTATCGGCAATGAACCAATTAATAATACACCTGTATCAGGCAACATCGAAGGTGCTGTGCCTAAACTCAAAATACCACGCTTTACATAATAATTTCCGGCCTCATCCCGGGAACGCAAGATTTTCGCTGCTACTTGCGTGCCATAGCTTATGTTCAGCATATCCTGTTGTAAGTCTATAACCTTCTTTTCAAAACGTAGTGGGGTCACATCACCAGCCATCTTGGAAAAAGGCTCAGGAAAATCCGAAGTAATGCCCTGTAAGGATGATTCAATGGATATATTTACCAACTTGTCGTGAATTTGAAAAACCGCACGCCAATCAGTACTTCCACGTAAATACTTTGTCCATATCTGTGTAGCTCTAGTGGGTCTACCCTGGGTAAGTTGGCGCAGGTTATCAAGATTAGCCTTACCAAGCACTGTCAAGCGTATACCACCGCCCGGTGGAATTGTGGAATTGATCGTTACCGGCCCTCCGAGTATCTGGGCACGAATTTTTTCCGTATTTATACTGGACTCGGTGAATGTCAAGATACCGTTTACTTTCTCTAGGTTTATTACTTTCTCTAGGATTGCTTTCTCCAGGTAAGGTACGTGGAAACCAAGAGCAATCTGATTATTATTAAACTGATAACTACCAGCTATCTTGATATCATCAGAATATGGCAAGGGAATAGAAAGATCGAGCAGCAGTTCCCCATTCCCAATAGCACTGATACGGTCAACAGTGTCAGGGGTATAGCTACCTACCACATGCTTTGCGGCAAATTTCATAAATTGTTTGGTAGATCCAGTAGCCACACCCTTAATTTGTAATATCACATCGGATGCCATCATGTCAGCAATCTGCACTTTCACTTTGCTTAATTTGGTATCAAATATGTTCGCCTGTGAAATATTAATTTCCATCTGGCTACCCTGAAACAGTAGATTTGCTGATATATCTTCTATCTTTGGCCATCCCGGGATGTAATCTAACACCACCCCTGATGCTTTCATGCTAATTTGAAAAATACCACGTTTATTATTGTTGAAAGGAAATTCAGCTAGGTTGCCTTTGAGGCGCAGTCGCACATCATTCAGTTCTCCCGCCACTATCAATTTCTCAATCCATTCATGAGAAAATTTATTCCCCATCAGCAAATATTGTCCCACATAGAGTGCGTCTGCATGCATCAGATGGCCTACCAGATCAATTTCACCTAGGCCATCACGCTCAGTACGATAACTGCCGTGAATGCCCCCAGAAACATGCTTGTTTGCGAATGAAATATTGCTGAATTTAATTTCTATAGAATCTTTATTTGTCAAAGGACTCCAGCTAGCTTGGCCGGTAAATGTATCGAGCAATAGCACCTCGCGGAATATCCTAGGCAAATCCAAACTAACCTTTCTCGAATTAAAATTTAGCGTACCGCCTTTATCGCTTATATCTATATAACCGCTGACACCACTGAATGCTGGCACCGCCTTAAATCTATTCATACCTATATTAATAAACCTTCCTTTCACGCTTAAATGTGCAGGCGCTAACCATGCACCATCCCATTCCGCTCGCATGTCATGAATTTCTCCGCGAGGAGACAACCCATTAATCCGCTCACGCAAAGGCCCATCTATAGGAAAATATTCCACCAGATCTCCCAAAATACCTAGGTCTAGCCCATCAACACTTAATTTCCGACTAACATGTTTCCCATCATGATCCCAAACTGTTTGCAGCAAAAAATCTACTGGTTGCAATACACGCTCACCGCGAATGACAGCGCCCAATTGATGGGCAAAGAGTTCAAAGCCTTTGCCTGTATTGTTATTTATTTTTTTCCATCCCATTCTGCCCTGGAGGGAAGCAAGATCCAGTTCTGGTAACTCATGTGTTAAGCGTATTTTGACATTTTCCAAGAGCAAATCTGCTGTCAGCCGTTTTATGTCTCCCCCATCTAAATTGATCCACATTCGAAGCGCTCCAGTACCACGATTGATTTCAGTTGTTTCTGAAAGCGTGAACCAGGTTCGCCAAGCGGCAATATCCGCATAATTCAATTTGACGAATAACCGTCCATGCCACTGTTCAGGAGTATTCAACAACTCCCCGGTAAAATCTCCACGTACATCTAGCGGTGAAGCAAGTTCAGCGGGAGGAGTAGCACGTACACCAAAACGATGACGATTTCCTCGATTTTCCAAATGTAAGCTAACTGCTTTGAATTCCAATAACGGTGCGCCACGTTTTTCATCCTGCCAGAAAATATTGGCGTCAACAACATCAACATGTCTCTGGTGCAGCAACCAAGTTAGAAAACCGATCTGGGCTGCAGTTTGCTCTCTGCTAATCGTAATGCCCGCTACATGTAGCACTCCTTTAGCATCGTGGTATACCGTAAGACTGGGTTTCACAATCTTAATTTCACGAAAGTCCAATTCACCATGCAACAATGAAAGCCACGAAAATGTACTCTCTATTCTATTTAGCAACAATACAGGACTACCCTTTTTGTCATGTACCTGTAACTTACGCAGCATCAGATTGGGGTATAAGCCATCCCAGTTTGCGCTAATTGAACCTATGGTTACACGCTGTCCAGCTGCCTGAGTGATAGCAGAAGCAATGTCTTCACGGTAATGGTCAATGTCAGGTAGCAGCCAATAACGCAACGTCAACAGTAACAGGCTGACACAGACTGCTAAGACAAGCAGACACGACGTCAGAAACCGAAACAAAAAGCCGCTACGCTGCACAAGAGGTAAAATTGCTGACAAGTTCAATAAATTCTTCCAGTTTTGCAGCCGGGAAGGTACGCTCTACTCTGCCCAGACAGGAAGGACCAAAATATGCTCTCAGGACTTGATCCGATTGATAAGATGCGATTGTATCTAGGATTGGATACGGCAATGCTTTTCTTCATGTAACCTTCCGAATAGATTACATGAACACCAATAGAATAACTAGTTTAACAAAAATTATTGTAGCTCTGAATCCTTAACTATGCATACAACCAATTACTTTGCTGAAAAAAAAATCCATTCTAGCCTAACTTTTAGTCGCTATGCACAACGCTTACTAGAAAGCGAACCTGAATTGTGGACGGAGCTTAAACAAAACATGCAACATCCTTTTTCTAAAGAGGAAATGCAAGCATACCTGAATGCATTTCCTAATGTTACAAACGATGCAAATGCCCTCCACAGTGCCCTACGCCACTTGCGCAAGCGAGTAATGCTACATCTAATAACACGCGATCTCAGTGGATTAGCAGATCTTTCCGAAGTGATGATGAGCATGACTAATTTAGCCGAAATTACCATTTGCTTCGCGCTAAAACGTCATCAAACTTGGCTGACCAATCCTGACCGCTATGGCTTCCCCAAGGGTAACAAATCTGGAACGAATCAGGAAATGCTAGTGATCGCCATGGGTAAACTAGGCGGAGGTGAGCTTAATGTGTCATCAGATGTTGATCTGATATTTTTTTACCCAGAAGATGGCGAAACTAGTGGAGTCAGGCCTATTTCCAACAATGACTTTTTTGCCCGTCTAGGGCGCAAACTAATTGCCAGCCTCAATGACATTACTGCTGATGGCTATGTATTTCGTGTTGACATGCGGCTTCGTCCCTATGGTGAAGGCGGCCCTTTAGTTATGAGCTTCGCCATGCTGGAAGAATATCTTGTTACCCAAGGACGTGAATGGGAGCGTTATGCTTGGATCAAAAGCCGAGTAATCGCGGGCCCACGCAAAATGGAATCGACACTTATGGAACAAATAGTACAACCGTTCATATTTCGGAAATACCTGGATTTTGGTGCTTATGAATCCATGCGTAACATGCACTCGCAAATCCGCGAAGAGGTCAGCCGTCGTGAAATACACAACGATGTCAAACTTGGACCAGGTGGCATTCGCGAAATCGAATTCATCGCCCAAGTATTTCAATTGATCCGTGGTGGTCGTAATGCAGAACTGCGTATCCGTCCCACGCTTGCTATATTAGAGCGTCTGTGTGAAAAAAGGCAGTTAACAAAAAGAATAGTTGTAGAGCTCACGAACGCCTATGGCTTTCTGCGTAATCTGGAACACCGTTTACAATATCTCGATGATCAACAAACACAGACATTGCCAAGAAGTTCAGCAGACCAAATACTAATAGCAGCCGCCATGGGCTTCCCCGACTACGATAGTTTTCTACAAGAACTCGACACCCATCGAATCAATGTAACCCGCCACTTTGAGCAAGTCTTTACCACTTCGAATAAATCAAAATCCCAGAACGCACTGGCATGGCTGTGGCAGGAACCGACAGAGAAAAAATCGGGGGTTGTGGTTGCACGACTGGATGCTATGGGATTCTCTGATCCGGAGAAAATCCTCGCTCATTTACAGAAATTCCGCAACAGTACTCGCTATCGACAACTACCAGATTCCAGCCAACAGAGAATCGATGTGTTGATCCCCATCCTGATTGAAGTGGCGATTAAATTTCCACCTGCCGACACTACCCTGGAACGCATGTTGCAGCTACTCGAAAGTGTGAGTCGACGTGCTTCCTACCTTTCGTTACTACTGGAGCATCCTCAGGCCCTAGAGCGAGTAGCCAAATTAGCCAGTGTCAGCCGATGGGCTAGTGAATATTTAACACAACATCCAATTCTACTGGACGAGTTACTTAATACGACTGACCTCCACAGCACACTCGACTGGTCCATATCCAAAACGGAATTAACACAGCAGTTGAAAAACACCAACACAGTTGCGGAAAATGATATAGAACACCAGATGGATGTACTACGGTATTTTCATCATTCCAAGGTATTTCAACTGCTAACCAAAGATCTGGAGGGGCTATTACCTCTGGAAACCTTGAGCGATCATTTGACTAATCTCGCCGATCTGGTTCTTGATACGGTCTTGCGTTTAGCCTGGTCAGGGTTGAGAAAAAAATACCAGAATGAGCCTACCTTTGCCATAATCGGCTACGGTAAACTGGGGGGAAAAGAGCTGGGTTACGCATCCGATCTTGATATCATTTTTCTTTATGACGACTCTCGTCTCGACGCATCGAAAATTTATGCAAAGCTGGGTCAGCGCATCAACTCTTGGCTTACCAGCTACACCTCAGCTGGGCTGCTGTATAAAACAGATTTGCGCTTGCGCCCTAATGGTACCAGTGGCTTGCTGGTAAGTTCTATCGAAGCTTTTAGACAATACCAGGGGCAACAAGCTTGGGTATGGGAACATCAGGCATTAACACGTGCACGCTTTGTGGCAGGAAACTACCATGTGGGTAAAACCTTCGAGCATATCCGCAAGGAAGTCCTATGTCATCGACGTGATTTGGCGAACCTTAAACATGAAGTTTTAATCATGCGACAGAAAATGCTGAATAGTCATCCCAATCCAACTCAGCTATTTGATATCAAACATGACCGTGGTGGCATTATTGATGTCGAATTTATAGTGCAATATCTGGTTCTTGGCTATGCATGCAACCACTCGGAACTAACGAACAACATCGGTAACATTGCATTACTTAAACTTGCTGGGAAATTTGGACTCATTCCTATGACAGATGCTGAAGCAGTGCTCGAAGCTTACCGCGAATTCCGGAAAATGCAACACCGGCTAAGACTGAACGCCGATTCGAGCCAACCAAACACACAAATAAAAGGAAGTGGGCCACATAAATTTGCACGAATTGAAGCAGATTGTCTACACAATGCACGTACAACAGTATTACAATTATGGGAAAAGATATTTAGTGTGTAGTTTCATTTCAAAATAAAGATTTATTTTGCCGCCTGAGGTGCTCCTTCCAGCCAATACATCGTTAGCTCTCCTTTGCCCTTGACCGTAATCTTGTGCGGACCATCAAATTGATATCGATTGCGAAGTCGGTTATAGGTGGTGGTATCCACCTGGATTTTTCCAGAAACACTGTAAGTGGATAAACGGCTAGCAACATTTACTGTGTCGCCCCACAAATCATATACAAGACGTTTTGTACCAATAACACCACCCACCAGTGGCCCAGTACTGATACCAATGTGGATACCTAAATTGTACTTCCTGAATTCTGGTTTTACGGTAATTAGCTCAATCATCTCTAAAGTCATGTCGGCCATAGCGGAAACATAGTCAGAATGCACATTGACTAGCCCCCCTGCCGCCATGTATGCATCACCAATGGTCTTAATTTTCTCCAAATCGTATTTTTCGACTAGGGAGTCAAAACTAGAAAATACACCGTTCAACAACACTACCATCTGCTGTGGAGACATTTCCTCAGTTAGACGAGTAAAATTTATGATATCAGCGAACGCCACTGTTATGTCAGCATGGCCGTCCGCAATCGTGGCCGAATTCTGTTTCAATCGCTTGGTAATGTGAACGGGTAACATGTTGAGTAGAAGGCGCTCGGATTTCTGCTGTTCCAAGAGCAGTAAAGAATGCTCCTCATCCAAGTGTTTTTTGATGTTTTCCTGCTCTTGTACAAAAAAACGTACCAGCAGAAAGATAATGGTGGAAACAACAACAAAATTAAGACTAAAGAATACGGCTATGGTCTTTAGCGGTACGCCACTTTGAATACCTGTCATCAAATAGTAATCGAAAAACCCAGATAGTGCATTAAGTATAATGTATGCGGTGAACCAAGGAATTGATTCGCGGTAGCCATAAAGAAACATCGCCCCCAACGGAGATAGAAATGCCCAGAGCGCTACACCACTGGAAGTAACATAGTTGCCAATACTCCATTGCATAATGAATGGAGCAAACAGAAACAGACTCAATTGTATGATACGAAAAAAATTAAAGTTACGAGTTATAAGAAATATCGCAAGGGACGTAACAGAAATGACTTGGTAACCCAAAGGTACCGTAGTAGAGAATTGGATACCCATGCTCCAGTAAATGCCTAACCACCCTACAACACCAATGTTCATCAGCCCACAAGTAAGAATCAGTAGATCCTTCTTGAGTTTTGTTTCTTTAGTGTCGGATGGTAGGTAGACTCTTGATTCTAGAGCCCCATCTAGTCCTATACTTTTGCTGCCCATTAATTTCTCCGAATATTGCGATCGAGAAGTTCACTTTAAGATATAACTATATGTTTATACTGTAAATATTACGACAACAATATTTGGGTGGCATGTTATGCTTAATCCTAAAGTGTATATTTGTGACGGGGTTGGCTCTATCAGTTTTATCTATAATTACTACGACAACCTTTCAACAAACTTTAAACTATCTCTAAAGAGATCAAGAACCAAAATCATATATAGGAACATTCTGTTTACACAAATCAATATATAAAATCAAGCTAGCTCCTGCGAACTTTTCATGTTCTCATTCCTCCATAAAAATGGGTTAGAATGTATATTCCAAATTATTCTTGGGAATTTCTGAATGTCAATGGCCGACAGAGACGGCGTGATCTGGAACGATGGAAAAATGGTTCCTTGGCGCAATGCCACTACGCATGTACTTACCCACACCCTGCACTATGGTATGGGAGTGTTCGAGGGTGTACGTGCCTACCAAACTACCCGAGGTACAGCTATCTTCCGTCTATCGGAACACACTGACCGGCTATTCAATTCAGCTCATATTTTCATGATGAAAATACCATACGACAAGGACACGTTAATGCAGGCTCAGCTGGAAGTGGTAAAACAAAATAGGCTGGATTCATGCTACATTCGTCCTATTGTTTTCTACGGCTCAGATGACATGGGAATTTCTGCCAAAAAACTCTCAGTGCACGTGGCCGTTGCGGCCTGGTCATGGGGCGCATATCTTGGCACAGATGGCCTCCAGAAAGGAATTCGGGTTAAGACTTCATCGTTCTCTCGCCACCACGTCAACGTCAACATGTGTCGTGCTAAATCAGTTACTACGTATGCCAACTCGATGCTCGCCCACCAAGAAGTGGTACACGACGGCTACGATGAAGCATTGCTCTTAGGTGTGGATGGCTATGTGGCAGAAGGATCGGGTGAAAATATTTTTATTATCAAACACGATAAGATATACACTCCTGACATGACTTCTTGCTTGGAAGGTATTACTCGCGCCTCTATCATCGAACTCGCTGAAGAGATCGGCATGCCAGTAATTGAAAAACGAATCACCCGTGACGAGATTTATTGTGCCGACGAAGCGTTTTTCACCGGCACTGCTGCGGAAGTCACACCCATTCGAGAGCTTGATAACCGTATCATCGGTAACGGCAAACGTGGCCCAATCACAACCAGGCTGCAGGCTATGTTTTTTGACTGTGTAAGCGGCAAGGCCAACAATCATGCTAACTGGCTTACTTATGTTTGACAGAGCTTAGTGGATCAATTCATGCGGAATCACACCATTGATAACAAGCAAAACAGGATAGAAATCACAATGGAGGATTTACCGCTACACTGCCCAACACGGTCAATGCGGTTATGGAACTCACATCCTCGTGTATTTCTACCAATCGAAAATATCGGCGAAGCTTTGTGTCCATATTGCGGTACACTATACACCCTCAAAGGCGGGGTGATGTCAAGACATCTATAGCCTGCTTACGCATACTTACGTAACAACTTCACCCATAAAGAAATCTGTGGTTCTAACAAAAATACTCGTACAAATCCGGATACTACGGTGGTCAAATTTGACCTACTATGGAATTTGCGTTTTGAAAGCAAGTACTCTCTAGAGAACTTTACTGCTATGACACAGTTGAGGTTGGAATAAATCTTGAAAAAACCACTATC
>SMXG01000038.1 GCA_004356775.1 Betaproteobacteria bacterium
AGGGAAATACAATTTCAGAATCGTAATGCTTTTAGTATTGATCTCCCAAAGTCCCTGTTACGTATTAAAAAAAGACAGTATTACCATATCACTAAGCCAACACCAACTTTATTGAAATGCATCATCACGCTTCCAAACGAACCCAATCTAGACATCACGGAAATAACTATATACGATATCAGCTGTGCAGGTATAACGCTCATTGAGCATCATTCCTTGGCTAATTTTAAGTGTGGGACAATTTATAAGAACTGCCATATTACTCTTCCCGGAATCGGCATCCTCAATATTGCTATTCGAGTAAAAAACACCTATAAAATAACGCTAGAAAATGAGCTCACCTGCAAACATATAGTATGTGAGTTTATAAATATACCACAAGAAATGCTAGAAATGATCCGACACTACATTTCCAGACTAAGGTTGGAAGAAATCAAACAGGCCATCAGTGAGAATCGTTTCAAGGTCAATCCGGAGGCAGTAGCTGATCGCTTATTGGAGACAGTGCGTGAACTCATCCGATCAAAAAAACGAGAAACCAAGCGAGGGGGGTAACTGATCCCTCTAACTATGACATTCTATTACCATAGACTGTTGACTTGATCTCATTGCAGCTAGGTATTTTTTATTTTTCTTAGATCAAAGATTCCTTAGCCGACTCCGTAGTCTAACTACAGCTTGAGTGTGTAATTGGCATACCCGTGATTCGCTCACTCCCAATACTTCACCAATCTCCCGCAAATTCATATCCTGTTCATAGTGCATACCCATTACCATTTTTTCTCGTAATGGCAAATCAGCAATCGACTTTACCAACATCGTTCGTAAACGCTCATCCAATAGAATCTCTAGAGGATTATTTTGTGAATCAGTACGTAGACGGTCAAAGAATGGCTCATCATCATCCTTCTGGAAATCTTCGTAAAACAGCAACTGACCACCATACGCATCTTGCAGTCTCTTTTGGTACTCTGCAAGAGGTATATTTAATTCATCAGCTAAATCTTGCTCACTAGGAGCACACCCCATACGCTGCTCTAGAGTCCTAACCGCCATCTCGATTTGTCGCATTTTCTTACGAATCCCACGAGGCAACCAGTCTGCTTCCCGTAATTCATCTAGAATGGAACCGCGTATACGTTGCGCCGCATAACTTTCAAATTGCCTCCCACGTGATCCTTCGTAGCGTTTAATCGCATCTAATAAACCAATCATTCCTGCCTGAATAAGATCATCCACTTGTACGGAGGCTGGTAACCTGGCCATCATATGATGGGCGATACGTTTTACTAGCGGCGTAAACTTTACAACAAATTGCTCTTTATTTATTGTTTCGACGGCGGTATTCATATATAGTTTTATCGTAAAATTGTTATGTCAAGATAGCTAGGGTAAACTAATTACTACGTTAAATTTTCCGACAAATATCCTTATGCTGGATCGAGTTGTGGTATATGAGCTGCAACCGCGCGTGTAGTTTTTTTGGTTTTTCCAGCACGGGATGGGATATTACACAGCTTACAAACATGGTTGGGATGAAGATCAAATGCATGTACCACAAAATTTCCTCCACATTTGTTACATGGTACAGTGCATAATATTTGGCTACGGATGAATCGAATTAGCGTCCATGCTCGCGTCAGGCTCAATGTTTGCTCCATCTGATTTAACTCGAGGTGCTCTAGGTAAAGTTTGTATCCCTTTATCATGGCGTCAATACCTCGAACTTCAGTATAAGCAATGAGGTAGTTATAAATATTGATAAATAGTGATGAATGTATATTGGGCTGCCAACTCATGAACCAGTCTTCAGAGAATGGCAGCATTCCTTTTGGCGGAGAAACCCCTTTTATTTCTTTATATAGTTTTATTAATCTTTCGCGGCTTAAATTGGAATTAGACTCAAGCACCTGTAATCGAGCACCAAGCCTGATTAACTCAGTCACGATCTGGATTTCTTTTGCTTCAGATAAAATACTTTTATTACGCATAATGGGATTTCTTGAGAAAAATTAGCCTAGACAATTGTCTCAACTGACTGACCGGCCATTAGTATGGCTGCGTGAGACAAAGATGCTGCATGATCTCGGCTATGACTTGTTAGCAATTCTGCGATCAAACGATCATCAAACCGGAATCGACACAGCAACGTATTTGATGCAGCCATTTTTAAGATTTGACTGGAAGTTAGATTTTCAATTATTTCGGCAACATCCTGACCAATTCCCAGTCGGTACATCGCTGAGACTTTGTCTTCCCTGAGCATCCGTTGTGCCAGTAGAATGTATCCAAGATTGATTTCCTTGATTTCTCCTAGAATCTGGTTAGTATCCATTTTGTGTGCCCTCTTCTAGTTTGTATGTAGGCCCGAACGAATTTAATGGGCTAGTGAGTCCATTTTCGTTTAAGGCAGGGTAAGGAGTAAATGGGAGATTTTCTAAATCCGTAGTAGGATTTTTTGTTAACTAATATGTAGGAATTTTTCTTACGCGAATTATTACGAAGTCCCTATTGATGGTGAGGCAGAATATTGAGGTTAAAGTAAAAACAGCTTCAGGAAAGGAGCTTTGTATCAAGATAGGTGTATTTTAGATTAGATCATTTTACTACGACTTTGGATGGCCTTAGGAAGGACGCTAGATCATCTGTATTCAATGGCTTGCTAAAAAGGAAACCTTGTGCTCTGTCGCATTTCTTATTACATAAATAATCTAGTTGCTCCTTTGTTTCAACCCCTTCGGCAACAATTATTAAGTTAAGGCTTTTTGCCAGGGCAGTAATTGCTGTGACGATCGCTAAACTATCCGAATCAATCGAAAGGTCACGAATGAAGGTTCTGTCAATTTTCAAAATATCTATAGGAAATCGTTTGAGGTAAGCCAGGGATGAATAGCCAGTACCAAAATCATCCACTGCTATTTTTATTCCCATTTCTTTGAGCTCATGTAATGTATTGACGCTAGATTCTGCATCTTGCATTAAGACTGATTCAGTAATTTCCAATTCAAGGCAAGCTGGATGAAGGCCTGTCTTGTTTAGCACATTAGCTACATGGTCTTTTAGTTGCGGTTGTCCCAACTGTACCGCTGAAACATTAACAAGAACTGACATTGGACCATATGATGCATCATGCCACGTTTTTGCTTGTTTACACGCTTGATATAGCACCCATTCCCCAATTCTAATAATGAGACCAGTTTCATCTGCAAGTGGAATAAATTTATCGGGGGGAAGTAACCCAAATTCAGGATGGTTCCAACGTACTAATGCTTCTGCCGCAATAAATTTTCTCGTTTTTAGATCAATGACTGGTTGATACTGTAGTAGCAACTCGCCCCTTTCCACGGCTTTACGTAACGAAGTCTCCAGTACTAAGCGCTTGGAAGAAGCCTCGCCCATTTCCTTAATGTAATACTTGCAGTTATTTTCATAAGACTTCTTGGCAAGAGATCTAGCGCTTTCAGCGTTTCCTAATAGCGTTGACGCATCATTACCATCATCCGGGAAAACAGATATCCCAATACTTAGGGCGACATAAAACTCCAGACTATCAACAATAAATGGAGAAATTACGGATTCCATAATGCGATCTGCAAACTTTTGAATCTCACAGTGGTCGTTCATGTTACTCTTAAAAAATGCAAACTTGCTACCTCCGATTCGAGACAATATACAGTTATCTTCCACACAATCACTTAATCGATATGCCAATTGCTGAATTAATGTATCACCAACAGCATAGCCATATGTGTTGTTAATTCGCATCAGATGATTCATGTATATAGAATACGTTGCAGCGAGTGTGGTGACATTTCTAGAATCCATCAACCCCGGCAGCATTAAGGATGATTTCTCACAAAATAGATTGCGCTTAGGAAGACCAGTCAGCTCATCAAAGTATGCCAATTGATAAATATGGTTGTCAGCCTGTTGCTTAGCACGACGGATATCAGCATTTTTTAGCTCGCGCACTATAGACGGAAGCAAACGTGAAAAATTTCCCTTAAATATATAATCGTGCGCCCCGTGGCTCAGAGCAGAAACTATCATTTGTTCGCTAATGGCGTTAGAGTAAATTATGAACGGGATATCCTTACCACTTTTCTTTAATACATCTAGCGCATCAATGGAGCTGAAGGACGGCATGGAATGATCCGCGATGATGATATCCCAGTCAGACTCCTCTAAGGCAGCTTGCATCTGTAAATCACAATCAACACGCTTATATGTTAGGTCATTCCCGGCATTAGTAAGTTCTGCACATAGAAGACATGCGTCATCTTCTGAATCCTCCACCATTAACACTTTCATATGTAACCCTAGTTTGTCATGCTAAAAAGGGTATCAGCCCGACACTTATTTTTCGGCTAAAATGATAAAAACTTTAGCCTTCGAGTATTTTGGCCCGAGTAAGCCAAAGTTAAAACTTTACTTCAGTTTTTAACTTGTTACATGACTAAAGGGACGCCTTAAAAATTTATTAAATACCTTATTTCTGGCTGCTAATTATTTGGAATAGACTTATTCAATGCTTGAGACGACATAATAATAAGATAAAGTATTGTATATTGAAATTGGCTTATTTATCTTGACATGCCCTAGTAAATGAACGTGAAATTACGGTAGACCTCAGATAGCAAAGTAATACTTTGCAGTATCCTCAGCATAAAGATATTTTTCCATTTTGTGGTTTACATCACATCTATTCATTATAATTTGGCCTCAATTAAGTGAAGCAACTTTGGTAAGAGATGGGTATGACTTGATGTCTAGTCCTCCCTACAAAAATGAATCCAAATCTCAATCGGCTACAATCCTATCCCTTTCAAAAGCTTAACAAGCTCTACTCAGGGATTACGCCTAATCCGGCCTTTTCGCCCATTAGCCTACATATAGGCGAACCAAAACATTCAACGCCTGACTTCATTCGTCTAGCATTAATAGAAGGTCTTAATAAACTAGCAACTTATCCCACAACACTTGGATATAAATCGTTACGTGTAAGCATCGCTGCATGGTTAATGCGTCGTTATAATTTGTCTACCATAGACTCTGACACGGAGGTTATGCCCGTAAATGGAAGTCGCGAAGCTCTGTTTTCTTTTGCTCAGACAGTTATTGATTTATCCTGTTCAAAGGTAGCGGTAGTTTGCCCCAATCCGTTCTATCAGATCTATGAAGGGGCAGCTCTTCTAGCTGGAGCTACACCATATTTTCTTAACTCCTTACCTGAAAATAATTTCATCCCAGACTATACACAATTACCTAATGATGTTTGGTCGTGTACACAACTAGTATACGTATGCTCTCCTGGAAACCCATCCGGCAAAGTGATGTCGATGGACGAGTGGCAGAAACTATTTTCTCTTTCAGATCATTATGGGTTTATTATTGCTGCTGACGAGTGCTATTCTGAAATATATTTAGATGAAAATAATCCGCCACTTGGTGCTTTAGAAGCGGCACATCTCTTAGGTCGTAAAAGTTTTCCTCGACTAGTGGTATTCGGTAGTTTGTCGAAGCGTTCCAACGTACCTGGGATGCGTTCTGGTTTTGTTGCAGGAGATCGTAGCATACTAAATAAATTTTTACTTTATCGTACTTACCATGGCAGTGGGATGAACCCGGCAGTACAGGCAGCAAGTGAAGCGGCGTGGAATGAGGAGTCTCATGTTAGTGAGAACCGTCACTTATACCGGCAAAAGTTTGCTGCAGTCGCTGCATTATTAACTGGTTACATGCAAGCACCAATACCTGAAGCTACTTTTTACTTGTGGGCAAAGACGCCAGTTGACGATATTGATTTCGCTCGGCAGCTATATCAAGATTATAATGTTTCCGTATTACCTGGCAGTTATCTTGCACGTGAAGCACACGGTATCAATCCTGGTAAGAATTTTATCCGCATGGCTTTGGTTGCACCATTATTCGAGTGTGTGGAAGCGACTAAGAGAATAAAAAACCTAGTATAGCAACATCGTTAAAAAAATGAGCAAATAAACTGTAACCGGAATTTTGCAAATTTTGTTATTTTGAAAAGTTCTTTAAGGAAAACTATGGAACAACTGCAAGTCACCATCGAGAAAGCATTCGAAAACCGTGTGAATATTACACCGCGTAATGTCGAGGCTAAACTGAAAGAATCCATCAACCAAGTATTAGATATGCTCAATACTGGTGAGTTGCGTATAGCGGAAAAAACCAATGGTGAATGGGCCACGCATCAATGGATAAAAAAAGCTGTGCTGCTTTCTTTTCGCATGGAAGATAACTTCTTTATCAAAGGAGGCTTCTCCAACTACTTTGATAAAATACCATCAAAGTTTGCGGATTTCAGTTCTAAGGATTTTCGTAACGGTGGATTCCGTGTAGTACCTCCTGCAACCGTGCGAAAAGGTTCTTTCATCGCCAGTAATGTTGTACTGATGCCCTCATACGTCAATATAGGTGCTTATGTTGATGAGGGTACAATGGTTGATACTTGGGCTACGGTAGGCTCTTGTGCTCAAATTGGTAAGAATGTACATTTGTCAGGTGGAGTTGGTATTGGCGGCGTGCTAGAACCAGTACAAGCCAATCCAACTATTATTGAGGATAACTGTTTTATTGGTGCGCGCTCTGAGATTGTAGAAGGTGTACTTGTTGGAGAAAATTCAGTGATTTCGATGGGTGTATATATTGGTCAAAGTACTAAGATTTATAACCGTAAGACCAGTGAAGTAAGTTATGGCCGGATTCCACCAGGCTCAGTGGTGGTTTCAGGAACATTGCCTTCATCAGATGGAAAATATAGTCTTTACTGCGCAGTCATTGTCAAACAAGTAGATGCAAAGACCCGCGCAAAGACTGGAATCAATGAACTATTGCGTGGGATCTAAACAACAACTATATAACACCAGTTTCAGGAAACTCCTATGCATAAAAATACTTTGTTTCTAGCACAGAAACTTATTACCTGCCGTTCACTCACTCCAGCCGATAGTGGTTGCCAGGAAATTCTAATCGACCGTCTAGAAAAACTTGGCTTTGAAATTGAGAAGATGCATTACGGCGAGGTAGACAATTTTTGGGCTAGGCGTGGAACTGAAAAACAAATTGTATGCTTCGCCGGTCATACAGATGTAGTACCAACAGGCCCACTAGAAAAATGGGAAAGCGACCCATTTACACCAACAATTCGTGATGGAAAACTTTATGGCCGCGGCGCAGCAGATATGAAAGCATCATTAGCCGCATTTATTACAGCGATTGAATCTTTTGTAAACGTACACCCAAATCACAGCGGTTCGATTGCCATTCTTATTACCTCAGATGAAGAAGGCGTTGCGGCGGATGGTACTGTCAGGGTAGTGAAAGCTCTCAAAGCACGGAATGAGACAATTGATTATTGCATTGTTGGCGAACCTACATGTGTGAACAAATTAGGTGACACTGTTAAAAATGGTAGACGTGGTTCCCTATCTGGAACTCTCACTGTAAAGGGCATACAAGGACATATTGCTTATCCACATTTGGCGAAAAATCCCATACATCTTGCTGCCCCTGCCGTTGCTGAACTTGTACAAACTGTGTGGGATTGTGGCAACGAATATTTCCCGCCAACTACTTGGCAAATTTCTAATGTCTATGGAGGAACTGGTGCAACCAATGTAATTCCTGGTGAAGTCAAAAATCTATTTAATTTCCGTTTTTCTACCGCCAGTACGGTTAAATCACTACAAACTAAAGTATATGAAATACTTAACCGACACGGCCTAGATTATGATTTACAGTGGACGCTTTCTGGCAATCCCTATCTTACTTCTAGGGGTAATTTGGTAGAGGCGATAAATAACGCAGTTAAAAGAATAGTAGGAATCGAACCACAATTGTCCACTTCTGGCGGTATCTCTGATGGGCGTTTTATTGCTGATATTTGTCCACAAATAGTAGAGTTTGGTCCAGTTAATGCAAGCATCCATAAACTTAATGAATGCGTGGAAATAGATGATTTAGAACAACTATCAAAAATTTATCAGCTAACACTAGAGAATTTATTACTGAAATAATAAACAGAATCTCTTATAAAAATAGTATTGAAAAAAAGTAAATTCTTACACTTTCATCGTACTGCTATGAATGGAGATACTTAATTTATTTTTTTATTGAAATGCGACAAACTTACTCAATAGTCTTTTAGTTATCTGTATACAAGTAAACCTTCCAAACATACAAGCTATGAGGGCAGTTCCAATAAGCGCTCTACTTCTTTTTTATTCAGCTCCATCCACATTCCGCGTTTCAAACTTGGCGGCAATTTAATAGAACCAAAACGCACTCTGACCAGGCGACTTACTGTCAGCCCTATTGCCTCAAACATACGTCGAACTTCACGGTTCTTGCCTTCTTTCAATATTACTCGATACCAGTGATTGCAGCCCTTGCCTCCTTGATCAGACAGGTAATCAAATTTTGCCAGTCCATCTCCCAATTCAATTCCTGTAGTTAATAGTGTTATCTGATTTGAGTCCAACCTCCCGACGACTCGAACAGCGTATTCTCGCTCTACTTCAAAACGCGGGTGCATTAATCGATTAGCCAATACTCCATCCGTGGTGAAAATTAGTAATCCACAGGTATTAAAGTCAAGTCTACCTATTGATACCCATTTAGATGTTTTGAGTTTCGGCAGTTTATTGAATACTGAAGGGCGGTTGTATGGATCATTATAGCTAACAATTTCACCTTTTGGCTTATGATAAAGCATAACTCTAGGTAAACCTTCGCCGAATTTTATATGGATAATACGCTTTTTTATTCGTACTACATCTTTAGCACCAACCCGATTACCGATTTCTGCTACTTTCCCATTGATAGTCACCTGGCCAGTAGCAATCAATTTTTCCATTTCACGTCGCGAACCAAGCCCAGTTTGCGCCAGTAATTTATGTAGTTTTTGCGTAACTACTGATGCAGGTATACAGTTGGTCTTAGCGTTAGGTAACTCTTTTGTTTTCTTCTGTACCTCACTGCTTAGGCTGCCAGTTTTCATCTATTTCCCAGAGTAGCAAAGCTTCTTCCATGCTTTATTTCATTTTTAGTTTAAAAGTAAAAGAGGTAGCAACGAATAAAAGCTGAAGATGATACAGTAAAGTATTAACTGGAAGCTAACAAAATGTAACTAATAAAATTAAATCTCTCTGCGCTCCATAACTGCCTGTGCTAGCGTGCCACTGTCAATATGCTCGATCTCGCCTCCAACTGGTAATCCTCGTGCAATGCGCGTAACTTTGATACCCTTACTAGATAGTAGCTCACTAATGTAATGTGCAGTAACTTCTCCTTCCACAGTAAAGTTAGTAGCAAGTACGACTTCTCTTACTATGTCGTCCTGGATTCGCTTCAGCAGTCGGTCAAGGTGAATTTCTTTGGGACCAACACCATCTAATGGAGAAAGCTTACCCATCAGCACGAAATACATGCCCTTGTAGCAGTGCGCTTGCTCAATCATTAGTAGATCTGCGGGCATTTCAACTACACATAAAAGACTGGCGTTTCGGCGTGGAGAACAGCATAGCGCACATATCGATGTTTCAGTAAAACTATTACACTTCTCGCAATGTTTGATATCCGCTAATGCCTTATCCAGCGCATTGGCAAGCTGATGTGCGCCTACATGATCGTGCTGTAACAAGTAATAGGCCATTCGTTGCGCCGACCTGGGCCCAACACCTGGCAAGCAGCGCAACGACTCAATCAAATCTTCAAGCGCTGCGGGAGTTTTCATTTTGAATGAAGTATGGATATAGCAATAAATATGGAAAATTAAGGTTTGTCTTGCCAACTCACGGTTTACATCGCACGAACTTAAAACGGTAACTTCATTCCTGGTGGCAAACCCAAGCCTGCCGTAAACCCGGCCATTCTTTCTTGTGTAGTTGATTCAACGCGCCGCACTGCATCATTAACTGCAGCAGCGAGTAGATCCTCGAGCATATCCTTGTCATCGCCAATCAGGCTATCATCAATATTTACTCGTTTTACATCGTAACGACAGGTCATCACAACTGTAACCATACCTGCACCAGACTGGCCTTCAACTTCTACTGTGGCCAATTGTTCCTGTATTTTTTTCATGTTCTCTTGCATTTGCTGGGCTTGTTTCATCAATGGTCCCAAGCCATCTTTCATCATTTTATACCTCCACTATTAAATAGGTTTAATTGAAGAAATAATTAATTTTGCATCAAAATTATCTATTAATTCGCGTACAAATGAATCGGTTTCAATAGCTGTGATAGCTTGTAATTGTTTCGCCTGCCTTTCACGAGTATTTAGTTCTGCTGGCGTCATGCCAGCAACGCTTCCTACAGAAAACTTTAAACGTATCGGTTTCCTAAAATGTTCGCTCAATGCTGTTTTTATCTTGTCTTGGTACGTCTTTTCTAATAAATGCTCATACTTTTCTTGTACGCACAGTTCGATATTATCTGTAGAAAAACTCTTCATTTCACAGTTCTGCGCCAGCATTTTGGTCATGCCATTTAATTTTAACTGATTCATCAATACTGCCCAGTTACCATTTGATTGATTTGTGCAAGTATCTGGATTCAGTGCTGTTTGTACCTTCAGTGCTGAGGCAGTGGCATGCTCTGTCTTAATATTTAGTTTTTCCCCCTTTCCATCACATAAAGGCAATTTTTCTTTTGGAATAACGCTCGACGGCCGGAGAGAAGCCGTGATATTTTCTGATGAACTTTCTGGGGCAAAGGCTAGCATGCGCATCAATGCCATAGTGAAACCAGAATATTCATCTGGCGCCAGACCTAAATCACTACGACCATGCAAAGCGATTTGATAAAATAACTGAAGATCCTCAGGCATAAATTTTTTTGCTAGTGAGCAAATTTGTTCATGCTCTTGCGCATCTTCGCTAATAGCCTGTGGAACTATCTGCGCTAAAGAAAGGCTATGGAATAACCTTGCCAAATCTTGTAAGGCAACATCAAATGACAAACTTCGCACCTCTATTGCATCAGCTACGGCTAGCATCTGTGCACCGTCTTTTTGAGCAAGTGCCTCTAGTAAATCGTAGAGATAGCTTTGATCAATGTTGCCCAGCATGGCGTGAACCTCAGTTTCTTCAACCTTGCCTTTACCAAAAATAATCGCCTGGTCCAGCATGCTTAGGGCATCACGCATGCTACCCTGTGCCGCACGTGCTAGTAATTGCAAAGAAGCCTCGTCGTAACTAATCTTCTCCTGTTCCAGCACATACTTGAGATGAATGGCAATCAAGTTAGGTGGGATTTGTTTTAGGTTAAATTGCAAACAGCGTGATAAAACAGTGATAGGAATCTTTTGTGGATCAGTGGTAGCCAGCATAAATTTTACGTGGTCAGGAGGCTCTTCTAGGGTCTTAAGCATGGCGTTGAAAGCTGACTTGGAAAGCATGTGCACTTCATCAATAATGTATATCTTGTATCGAGCACATGTTGGAGCGTAAAGTGCATTTTCCAGAAGTTCACGCATATTATCCACTTGGGTGTTAGAGGCAGCATCCAGTTCAACTAAATCAACAAAATGCCCGCTATCAATTTCGATACATGCAGAACATTTGCCACAAGGTGTAGATGTAATACCAGTTTCACAGTTAAGAGCTTTGGACAAAATGCGGGCAATAGTAGTTTTACCAACACCACGTGTACCTGTAAACAGATAGGCATGATGCAAGCGTTTTTGTTCAAGCGCATTAGTAAGCGCTTGAACTATATGATTTTGTCCAGTCAGACCAGAAAAATCTTTGGGGCGCCATTTACGCGCAAGAACTTGAGTTTGAGACAAGGTAGTTACTAAGTAGTTGGTAAACAGTAATAAGGAATATTATAATCTGGATAATCTGAAACGCAATTTACTGTATCTTTCGCAAATGCCGCGTATCAACTTGGATCTATTACGAATAATTTAAGGTTGAGCCATCAATTCGGTTAACAGGTTTGTCAGGTTAACAGGTTAACAGGTTAACAGGTTAACTCTGACTAACTATATAATAATAGGGTGGCGAGCCTAACCCCCGGTACTTGCAGAAAATAGCTGTGGCTGCTTCCTTCCGGATCTGACCAGTTTCACCACTATGCAATGCGGGGAGGCCCGCCATAACTAAACCACGTTTACCAGGCGGCATTGGGGCCTCAAAATAGGCAGAAACCGCTCAAGGAGGATGACTTCTGTTGACTCTAAAGATTTGGTTGCGGGGGCAGGATTTGAACCTACGACCTTCGGGTTATGAGCCCGACGAGCTGCCAGACTGCTCCACCCCGCGCCAGTGATTGCAAATTATAGCAAGGGAAACATATCAGGGTCAAATTTCATATTGATTTAAAAGCATATAAATGTAAAAAGAGTTAAAGCTGATGCATCTCTAGCGTATTTAAATAATATCAATGCTTCACCATGCGAAATCTAGTAACTACCAAGAAGTAAAATAAGATAGTTGTGCAGTAACTTTGCAATTAACTATGTTTCCAACTTCACCAATTTTTCATCGTCCAAGGAATCATAGCGTCTAATTTATGGTTGTAATGTTAAAAATAGATCACTTATAATTTCATGAAAAGAATTGACATTATGTTTTCCAAAAGTAAAAGGCATGCTGTTTTAATGAAAAGTGATTGTTTTTACTTATTTCATGCTGTTAATATAATAATAAAAACAGAGTAGTGTGCGTATTCAATAACATATTTCTCAGGAAAAAAAGATGAGTCACACATTTCATGAAACGGCTGTTTTACGAGTACAGCGCAGTGAGTTAGCAGTACCAGGTTCAAATCCAAACATGTTTGAAAAAGCAATGAAAAGTGGTGTGGACTTCGTTTTTCTTGATCTTGAAGATGCGGTTGCTCCAGACGACAAGTTACGGGCTCGTAAAAATGTTATTGAAGCTATTAACGATTTAGACTGGAAAGAATATGGTGTATCACTTTCAGTACGAATCAATGGTCTAGACACTCAATTTATGGTCCGCGATGTAGTCGACCTGATTGAACAAGCTGGTAACAAACTAGACACCATTCTGGTCCCTAAGGTAGGTGTCTATTCCGATGTTTACATGGTTGAAGCCATGCTAAACCAGTTAGAAATCCAGCAGGGATTAAAAAACAAGATCGGGATTGAGGCCTTGATCGAAACTGCTTTAGGTATGTCTAATGTCGAAGAAATTGCTCGCAGCGGAGCCTCAGGTCGTCTTGAGGCCTTACATTTTGGTGTAGCGGACTATGCAGCTAGCAATCGAGCTAAAACAACTAACATTGGTGGCCTTAATCCAGATTATCCGGGTGACCAATGGCATGCAGCTATCAGCCGAATGACAATTGCCTGTCGTGCTTATGGTCTACGTCCAATTGACGGCCCCTTTGGCGACATAACAGATCCAGAGGGATATAAATTATCTGCTAGAAGGGCTGCTGCATTAGGAATTGAAGGCAAATGGGCAATTCATCCATCACAAGTTGCTCTTGCAAATGAAGTTTTTACACCAACTACTGCAGAAATTGAAAAAGCAAAACAAATTCTAACTGCACTAAAAGAAGCTGCTGCGCAAGGTAAGGGTGCAGCCACGTTAGATGGTCGATTAATCGATTCTGCTTCTGCAAGAATGGCTAACAACGTAGTAGAAGTAGCGGAGGCAATCTCCGTAAAAAATAGTCGTTAGAAATGTTAAAAACCGCATAATACATTATCTTCTTTATAATTTTCTAGATGAGGGCTAGACATTGGACATCCATGAATATCAAGCAAAAGAAATTTTAGCAGGGTATGGCGTTAAAATAGCTGATGGTGGTCTAGCTCATAGCCCCGAAGAAGCGGTACAGCGCGCTAGAGAAATAAACTGTAATAATTGGGTGGTAAAGGCACAGATTCATTCAGGAGCGCGTGGTAAAGCTGGTGGCATTAAAATATGTAAGACTCACGATGAAGTTGAAAT
>SMXG01000039.1 GCA_004356775.1 Betaproteobacteria bacterium
ACGAGGGTTGGGAAAAACAGGCACTGGAGAAATTAGCATTCTCCTCTGTACAGGAGCAGCGTCGAGCGCGTCGCTGGGGCATCTTTTTCAAGTCGCTTACCTTTGTATACTTATTTATTCTTTTATTTCTTGGATTAGGTTGGTTCAGTGACAACGGTGTGGCAATTTCCGGTAAACACACTGCTCTTGTCGAACTCCGTGGTGAAATTTCCGCTAATAGCATTAGTAGTGCAGACAACATCAATGCAGGTCTACAAAATGCGTTTAAGGACAAAAACACGCAGGGAGTAATTTTGCGTATCAACAGTCCAGGCGGCAGCCCAGTTCAAGCAGGCTATATCAACGATGAGATTCGACGATTGCGTGCCGAATATCCAGATATTCCGCTTTACGCCGTAATTGAAGACATCTGTGCCTCAGGTGGTTATTACGTCGCTGCTGCCGCAGACAGAATTTACGTGGACAAGGCTAGTATCGTAGGTTCCATCGGTGTGCTAATGAACGGATTTGGCTACACTGGCATGATGGAAAAACTTGGCATCGAACGACGATTGCTCACAGCAGGAGAAAATAAGGGCTTTCTTGATCCCTTCTCGCCGCCCAACCCACAGCAACAGAAACATGCCAAAGAAATGTTGACAGACATACATCAGCAGTTTATCCAGGTAGTACAACAAGGTAGGGGCAAGCGTTTGAGAAATCTACCAGAAATCTTCAGTGGTATTGTCTGGACCGGACAGAAGAGCATTGAACTCGGACTTGCAGATGCTTTGGGTAGCGCAGAGTATGTTGCACGTGAAATTATAAAAGCAGAAAATATCGTTGACTACACCGAAAAAGAAAGCTTTACTGAACGCTTTGCTAAACGCTTAGGTTCAGCGTTTGCAAATGCTTTAATCAACACTGGAAACGGGTGGCGGTTGCAGTAACAAATCTTTTGCGAAGATTATCCAAGTAGCATGACCCAGACGTTTTTGGAGACTAACGGTACCAGAATTTAGTATTTAAAACCTACTAAGTATTATCGCACTGTAGCAAGAATCACCGAAGCAATATCACCTTTGCAAAGCACCAAATCAAACAAAGATGAAGAAAACGTGAGTTCACACTACTTCAACACCTTCATGTGCCAGCATCTCTACCAACGTTATCAGCGGCAACCCAATCAGCGCGTTTGGATCATCACTCACCATGCGTTCGATCAGTGCGATGCCCAGCCCCTCGTATTTTGCACTAGCCGTGCAGTGATACGGCTGTTCTTTAGCTAGGTAGTTTCCGACTTGTCGATCACTTAATTCACGGAATTTAACAAGAGAAGAGATGAGCCGAGACTGCATCCTGCCGCTACGACTGTTGAAAAGGCTCAGCGCTGTATGAAAAATTACTTCTTTTCCGCGCATGAAATATAACTGCTTAGTTGCATTCGCATAATTAAGCGGCTTACCAAGTTGAATGCCATCTAATGTAGCCACCTGATCAGCTGCTATAATGAGTGCATCTGGGTAGCTCGTGGCGACCGCACGAACCTTGGCCTCAGCTAGGCGGCAAGCAGTGGCCTCAGGTAATTCACCGGATAAAGCCGTTTCATCAACGTCCGGACTAGACACTTCAAAGGGAATTTGCAAGCGCCAGAGTAGATCGCGCCGGTAAGAGGAACTAGACCCGAGGACAAGTTTTTGAGCGATATTTTGTGTTTTCAAAAGTCGTTTTAGTATAGTTTTTGACACTCAAATACAAAAAATATATCATGCGCGCCATATGTCTGCACAAATTGTTATAGATACCCTTGATTTTGTGCGCAATGCTAGGACGCACCATGGTAAAATCACACCCGATGAATTTATACGTTTGAAAGACTATTTATCCGATAGTCAAGGCAAGCTAGAGTACACAATAAGTGGAAATCTAGATAAAATTGGTAGACCGATCTTACAGGTTACCATAAAAGGTACGATAAATTTGCAGTGCCAGCGCTGTCTTGGTGGGCTGGTACATGTACTAGATCTGCAGGCAGCTATACTGCTGGTAGAAAATGAAAATGAACTTTTTCGTCTCGATGAAAATGAATCAGTTGATGGAATTTTGGCAGCATCAGATATGGATGTCTTGGCACTAATCGAGGATGAAATTATTTTAAGCCTACCGATTTCCCCACGACATAGAGAAGACGAGTGCTCGGCCAGGAAACTAACTAATAGTAATACAATATGCAAAAAACATCCTTTTACCACGCTAGCCAAATTAAAAAAACTACACTGAAATTATTTATGGAGATTAATATCATGGCCGTCCAGAAAAGCAAAAAATCGCCGTCGAAACGTGGCATGCACCGCTTGCACGATTTTCTAATTAGCTTGCCATTATCACTGGAGCCCAGCACAGGTGAGGTACATATGCGACACCATATTAGTCCCAATGGCTATTATCGCGGCAAGAAAATCGTTAAAACCAAGAACGATTAGTATTGAGTCATCGTTCTACGAATAACAAAAATTTCATCTCATCCTAGCCTTATAGCCATCTAAATTGGATATCACCGTAGCCATAGACTGTATGGGTGGCGATCATGGCCCACAAGTAACAGTTTCCTCTGCTGTTGATTTTCTCGACCGCAACCCCGGAACCAATATCGTTCTGGTAGGATTACTTGATGCAATAGAGGCAAAATTAAGTACTCTTAAAGTTGCACCTAATCCCCGACTGAGACTTTATGCCGCAAGCGAAGTGGTTGATATGGATGAATCTCCCTTACTAGCCCTGCGCAGTAAAAAAAATTCTTCGATGCGGATTGCAATAAATCTGGTTAAAAATGGCACGGCTCAGGCCTGTGTCAGCGCTGGAAATACCGGAGCATTAATTGCGACTTCCCGGTTTGTTTTAAAAACCCTCCCTGGCATTGATCGACCAGCACTCGCCGTAGTGTTACCTACCATGAATGGACACACCTACGTTTTGGATCTAGGCGCCAATGTGGATTGCAGCCCGGAACACTTGCTTCAATTCGGTGTCATGGGTACCACCCTGGTGTCTTCGGTTGAAAATAAAGAGAGACCAAGCATCGGCATATTAAATATTGGTAAAGAAACAAACAAAGGCAACGAGGTAGTGAAACAAGCTGCTGAGCTGCTGCATGCCAGCGGACTTAATTTTTACGGCAACATCGAGGGGGATGATATTTACAAGGGCACGACCGACGTAGTAGTATGCGACGGTTTTACCGGCAATGTCGCCCTAAAAACTTCAGAGGGAGTAGCACAGATGCTCGCTACTTACCTGCGAGAGGAATTCAGTCGCAATCTCCTCACAAAATTTTCGGGACTTATTGCCTTGCCTGTCATCAAAGCTTTCAAGCGTCGAATAGATCACCGTAGATATAATGGTGCGAGTTTGCTTGGACTATGCGGTATCGTCATCAAAAGCCATGGTTCTGCTGACAGCTTTGCTTTTGGATTCGCAATCAAGCGTGCTGTTGAAGAAATTCGAGGCGGAATACTACACCAAATCAGCGAACGTATGCTGGAATTGCCACATCATTCTGAGAATCTACCTGCGCTCTCACTAACCTCGGCAAAAGAAGATGCGGCATGATGTATTCCAAAGTAATTGGGACGGGTAGCTACTTACCTGAGAAAATTCTTACTAACCATGATCTTGAGCGCATGGTTGATACCAGCGACTCGTGGATACGCAGTCGTACCGGTATAGAGCAACGACACATTGCTGCGGAAAACGAAATGGCAAGTGACCTAGCACTTAATGCTTGCCGCAAAGCGATAGAGGCAGCAGACATAAGAGTAGACGAGATTGGACTTATCATCGTTGCCACCACCACGCCAGATATGATTTTTCCAAGTACTGCCTGTATTTTACAAAATAAGCTTGGCATCAAGGATTGCCCGGCGTTTGATGTGCAGGCGGTATGTAGTGGATTTATCTATGCGCTTGCCACTGCAGACATGTTCATCCGCAGTGGTAAATACCGCACTGCACTAGTGGTTGGCACCGAAATTTACTCACGCATACTCGATTGGAACGACCGCAACACCTGTGTACTGTTTGGAGATGGAGCCAGTGCAATGCTAATAACCCAGAGCAATCAACCAGGAATACTTTCGAGCCACTTGCATGCCGATGGCAGTTATTGTAATACCCTTGCACTACCCGGAAATATCTGTCGCGGAAAGATACAAGGCAATCCTTTTATCATCATGGAGGGAAATACAGTTTTCAAGTTCGCAGTTAAAGTTATGGTGGAAATTGTTCATGAGGCCGTTGCCGAAAATAATTTGCAAATATCTGATATAGACTGGTTAATCCCACACCAAGCTAATATTCGCATCATCCAATCCACAGCGAAAAAACTGTGTATGCCGATGGAGAAAGTGGTAACTACAATAGACAAACATGGTAATACTTCTGCTGCTTCCATTCCACTAACGCTGGATACAGCAGTACGTGACGGGCGCATTAGGTCCAACCAATATGTGTTGCTGGAGGGAGTAGGTGGCGGGTTTACCTGGGGTGCGGTACTAATCCGTTGGTGAAGAATGAAATTTGCCTTCGTATTTCCCGGCCAAGGTTCGCAATCGGTCGGCATGATGAAAGGATATGCTGATTTCCCTATAGTACATGAAACTTTTACTGAGGCATCCGACATCCTCAGTCATGACTTCTGGGCAATGGTCAATAATGGACCGGCTGATAGCCTCAATCTCACAATTAACACTCAACCGTTGATGTTGATGTCTGGAATTGCAGTGTACCGCGCATGGGAAAGCTTAGGTGGGCCAAGACCTACTTTCATAGCTGGTCATAGTCTGGGAGAATACACTGCATTGGTTATCTCAGAAGTAATGACTTTCCATGACGCTCTGTCAATGGTGCGTTTCCGGGGAGAAGTGATGCAGCAAGCAGTACCAGAAGGAACCGGCAAAATGGCTGCAATCTTAGGACTTGACGATGATACGATTCGGACAGTATGCACTGAAGTTACAAATGATTCCAGCGGAGAATCACTGGAGCCGGCAAATTTTAACTCACCTGGACAAGTTGTAATTGCAGGGCATAAGAATGCAGTATTGCGCGGTATTGAACTAGCTAAGGAGAAAGGCGCAAAGCTGGCAGTACTGTTACCCATAAGCGTACCCTCGCACTGCTCACTAATGGCTTCAGCAGCAGAAAAAATGCAGTGTCGGCTGGAAATGTTGATGCTGCGAACACCGAGAATCCCCGTGGTGCATAATGCAGATGTACAACAACACATGAATACCTCTGCTATCAAGAATATTTTGGTGCAACAATTATGTATCCCAGTACGATGGACAGAAACTATCCATGCCTTCGCTGCAGCAGGCATCACCCACGTGGCAGAATGTGGGCCAGGCAAAGTATTGACAGGACTAAACATACGTATAGACAAGAATTTACAAAACTTAGCATTGACAGATGGCGCAGCACTCCGACAGACTATAAACGTTTTGATGTAGGTGTAGATTGGCATATATGGAAATTTTCAAATTTAGATTTATCAGCGATGCCTATATTTCGTGGATAAAAAAATAGAGAAGCCATGTTACAAAATCAAATAGCATTGATAACTGGAGCCAGCCGTGGTATTGGACAGGCCATTGCACTAAAGTTAGGTAAGGATGGTGCCATAGTAGTTGGCTCTGCAACCACTGCGGAAGGTGCTAAAAGCATTAGCTGCTATCTAAACGAAGCTGGCATAGAAGGCATGGGTATGGTGTTAAATGTTAACGATGCCGATCAGATTAAAAGTATCCTTGCAGAAACACGTAAGAAATTTGGTGAAATTACGATACTGGTGAACAATGCCGGCATAACTCGTGACAACTTGTTGGTCCGAATGAAAGATGAAGAGTGGGATGAAATCATGGAAACAGATCTTAAGTCAGTATTTCGTCTAAGTCGTGAGGTGTTGCGTTCCATGATGAGAGCACGCACTGGGCGCATCATCAATATATCCTCAGTAGTGGGTTCCACAGGAAATGTTGGGCAGGCCAATTATGCTGCTGCCAAAGCTGGGGTGCTTGGTCTAAGCAAATCACTGGCACGAGAAGTAGGTAGCCGTAATATTACGGTAAATTGCGTTGCTCCAGGTTTCGTTGATACGGATATGACTCGCGCGCTTACGGAGAAACAGCAGCGAGACCTGATCCAGTACGTGCCACTAGCTAGACTGGGACGATCCGAAGAAATAGCCTCAGCAGTGGCGTTCCTTGCTTCGCCATCTGCCGCATACATTACTGGTGCAACTCTACATGTGAATGGAGGGATGTATATGGATTAATTAAAGAATATCACCGTAAAAGCGTACAAATATTCATAATCCTAAGCTTGTTATAAATTTGTAAAATCTTAGTTCTATACAGATTAGCATCGATCTATGCTGAACATCGTGAAACAATGCAAATTTAATCGGTTTTTTTCTTGATAAATAGTTACGTTCTAGTTTTGTTAATACTAGAAATTTGTTAAAATACCGACGTTTTTCTTACCTGAAAAAAGGAAGGGGACCTAGATGGAAAAAGTAGAGCAACGTATAAAAAAAATCGTAGCGGAGCAACTTGGAGCAAACGAAACTGAAGTCAAAAATGAGTCATCTTTTGTAGATGACTTAGGCGCAGACTCTTTGGATACTGTGGAGCTAGTTATGGCGCTAGAAGAAGAATTTGAATGCGAAATTCCAGATGAGCAGGCAGAAAAAATACGTACTGTTCAAGAGGCTATTGATTACATCAATACCCATACGAATTAGTTTCTTACATTAACTCACCCCACATTCGGAGCCAACTTGCCCAAACGTAGGGTAGTCATAACTGGAATGGGCATTGTTTCGCCCGTCGGCAACACCACTTCAGATGCATGGATAAACATCCTGAACGGTAAGTCTGGCATTACTCAGATCACTCGTTTTGATGCATCTACCTTTGCTTCACAGATCGCTGGAGAAGTAAGGGATTTCGACATCACACAGTATCTATCTGCAAAGGATGCACGCCGCATGGATCTTTTTATCCATTACGGTATGGCTGCAGCAATCCAAGCAGTAAAAGATGCAGGCATTGAGGATTCTACTGGGTCAGGCCTTGATGCTGATCGTATTGGTGTCAACATCGGATCTGGCATTGGTGGCTTACCGATGATCGAGAGTACGGACAACACCTATCATGAGGGTGGTTCGCGCAGAATCTCACCTTTCTTCATCCCCAGCACGATCATCAACATGATTGCTGGCAATCTGTCTATCCTGTTTAACTTCAAGGGACCAAACCTCGCCATTGTTACTGCCTGCTCATCCGCGACCCATTGCATAGTTGTATCTGCCCGTATGATCGAATACGGGGATACAGATGTGATGATCGCGGGTGGCGCAGAATCATGTGTAACGCCGCTTGCCGTTGGTGGTTTTGCCTCGGCGCGAGCGCTATCAATGCGAAATAACGATCCAGATACTGCCAGTCGACCTTGGGATAGAGACAGAGATGGTTTCGTACTAGGGGAAGGCGCAGGTATTTTAGTACTAGAAGAAATGGAACATGCAAAACGACGTGGTGCTAAGATTTATGCTGAATTAGCTGGTTCCGGCATGAGTGCGGATGCATACCATATGACAGCACCCTCCCACGATGGAGAAGGCGCTGCTCGTTGCATGACTAATGCTATCAAAAATGCGGGTGTACATGCTACTGAGGTAGATTACATTAATGCTCACGGCACCTCCACACAGCTGGGTGATATTGCTGAAACCATAGCGGTAAAATGCTGTTTTGGGGATCATGCAAAGAAGCTTGTGGTTAATTCCACCAAATCCATGACTGGACACTTGCTAGGTGCTGCAGGTGGGGTTGAAGCAATATTTACCATACTGGCAATACATCATCAAATTGCCCCACCCACCATTAATATTTTCAACCAAGATCCGCAATGCGATCTAGACTATGTGCCCAATACTGCACGGAATATGAAAATTGAGGTGGCAATGTCAAATTCATTCGGATTTGGTGGCACCAATGGCACGCTTATTCTTCGTAAGATGTAGTTTTGCCGTTATATGTATATGTTAAAACGCCTAGTTCTTCTAGGCTTAACTGGAATCCTCCTATTTACTGGATGGTTCCTCTACCATGTCAACACAGCCGTTCATATTCCTGTTGCCCCATACGAATTTTCAATCAAGTCAGGCAGTAACCTAAGAAGCGTTGCTAGCCAACTAGCTAATGCTGGAGTCTTACCTGATGCTTGGTCATTCATTTTACTATCACGAGTAATGGGACATGCCTCCTCTCTCAAGGCAGGCGATTATAAGCTTTCCGAAAACACTTCACCTCTTCGCTTACTGGAATACATCACCGAGGGGGATATTAATCAAAGTGAAATCAAATTTATTGAGGGCCGGACATTCCGCCAGATGAGAAAAACACTAAATGAGCACCCCTCCATCCAGCACGATACTGCAAAACTGAGTGATCAGGACATTCTGCAATTAATTGGTGCAAGAGAAACTGTGGCAGAAGGGCTGTTTTTTCCCGATACCTATTATTTTGTACAAGGTAGCAGCGACACAGAAATATTGAAACAGGCTTATCGTGTGATGCAAAATAACCTAGCATCCGCCTGGGCCACAGCTACTAGAGATTTGCCTCTGGAAAACTCCTATCAGGCTCTGATTCTGGCCTCCATAATTGAAAAAGAAACTGGTAAAGATGCTGATCGAGTCACGATCGCAGGCGTATTCATTAATCGACTACGGTCAGGTATGCTGCTTCAAACTGATCCTACTATTATTTACGGCCTAGGCGAGAAATTCGACGGTAATCTGCGCAAGAAGGATCTACAGACAGATCATGAATACAATACTTACACTCGCCCTGGCCTCCCACCCACACCCATTTCTATGCCAGGGTTAGCTTCGATCCAGGCAGCACTGAATCCTGCTAAAACCGATGCTCTATACTTTGTCGCAAAGGGAAATGGGGAATCACACTTCTCCAGTAACTTGCCAGATCACAATCGCGCAGTAGCAAAATACCAGAAAAGATACAAATAAACAACTTGTTGCATTTCCTCAACAAAAGAATTTACGTTTCCAACTGTCGGAGAAAAGCTGTTGTTTTACCCCTTTCTTTTACTTATAGAAAATGGGCTATCCGTTGATAAAATAACGAGGTATGACATAGGCCTGTCTACATAAAGACCGATAGCTACTGGGCAGGTTAAACTATTTGATAGAATATCCATTGACTAAATAATATGAGAACAAGAATTTTAGTTGTTATTCCAGCTCTGATGATCATTGGAACTGTTATGGTTACTGTCACCTCTGCCGAAATTTACAGACATGTGGACAAAAACGGGCAAGTCACCTATACCAATACCCGCATGAAGGGTGCAAAAAAAGTTCATCTCGATCGAACTTTAGCCAAAGCCAAAATGGCAACACCTAAAAACTTCCCCAGAGTAGATAGTAAGGTCCAAAGGAAAAGAGATTTGAAACGCCGCGATATCCTCGAAGATGAACTAGCTACAGAAAAGAAGCTCTTGTCGAATGCAAAACAAACTTTAAAGAGAAATGATGCATTATTGCATAAGAGGAATATTATTGCTCTGAAGAAGGAGCTTATGAACCTTTAATTGAGATCAATAAACTTTAACGGGCTTGAACAGTAATTTTATGAAAATTAACGATATCGTATTTTTAGCTCTGTTTAGTGTATCTTTTACTGCGCAATCTGAGTTATACAAATATGTGGATAAGAGCGGCAATGTCACATATTCAAATGTCCCCCTGAAGGATGCCCAAAAGCTCGAACTACCACCTCTTACAGTAGTACCAAGAACTAATATAGAATTGGAAACCAAAACTCCGGAACTTTCTGCAAATGGAAAGCATCGTGATGCTATTGAAAAAAAGATTGACGACGAAATAAAGCTTCTTGAAGAAAAGGAAAAAGAATATAACAACGGTGAGCCAGAACGTATTGGCAGCGAAAGAAATTACCAGAGATACCTTGACCGGATCCAACGGCTCAAGAATGAAATATCTCTACACGAAAAAAATATTGGGACCCTCAAGTTCGAGCTACAGAATCTGGGTAATCCTGATTAGATATACACCTATTATTTTATAGTTACCACTGTAAATTTGAGGACGGTAGCTAAGTCACAAATAAATGAAATTGGTACCATAACTACGCTACCAGCTCTACTAGTACTGGAGAATGATCCGACGGTCTTTCGTTCTTACGTGGCTCTTTGTCTATAACACACGCGGTACAGGTGCTGGCAAATTCGTTACTCAATAGAATGTGGTCTATTCGCATACCCATGTTACGGCGAAAGGCCATCATGCGGTAATCCCACCATGTGTAGGATTTATCAGGCTGATCAAACAGACGAAAACTGTCAACTAGACCCAGCCTGAGTAACTCCTTGAACGCCTCT
>SMXG01000040.1 GCA_004356775.1 Betaproteobacteria bacterium
AAATAGGAAGTAGGTCAACGCTGCATAGAGAAAAAATTGTGGGTTGTAGGAACCGAGAACGGGATTACGCACCATCCATGTGATCATAATGATTACACTTGCCACCATTATGCGATACACATTGAAATAGAAAAGCGAACGCCAGAATTGTTCGGGGTGTGCAGCTTCTGGCGTGCCGGAAGTCGACTGCCACAATTTTGATTGCGGCAAAGGATTAATCATGGGTGAAATACTAGACTGATTTGAATTCAAATGGAATAATTTTTAGACACAAAAAACCCCCAACTCATGTCGAGGTTTTCCTGTTTACTGCTCCCCTCTTATGCTTTTTTCTTTCTCTGTGAGAATTCAAGTCCAGCCTGACTGAGTCTGAAAAGAACAAGGGTGGCTTGTTCTGGGATAGTGTAGGTGGGAGGAGTAAGAAGAGCAGTAGAATCGTTTATGATTGGGATAGGAGGTAGTTGATCGAATGGAGTAATTTCGCTGCCGTTAGAACGACCAATTTCACCGGATGGTAGGGCTGTTCCCACGCCCTCCCCCCACTTCCATAGCGACTGTGTTCCGCAATCTTCGGATTGCCAGCATTCTAACGGCTAGGCCTGTTATATCCGATAGGCTACTGTTTTTCTTCTACCGGCACACCCACTGGTAAAGTAAACGGCGAGGCAAAGGTTAATGCACCCAGCCAGATTGCACCGCCCTCTGGGCGTCCGATGCGCGCCTTCTCGTAGATGTAGTCGTATAGCTCATCGGCATCGGATTCCGATACCACCACATCGACCTTTCTTATCAGGGTGGGCTCGGGCAACTGCAACTCACCGGATTTGGTTCTCACTTCCGCCAGTATCCCCATGCCCAAGCAACTTGTGCTGTTGGCCCGGGTGATCTGCATCTCATCACGCAGGGCGCGTATCAGTTTCTTCTCGGTACCGTCATCGGGCAATATACAGGTTATGAGTTTGCAGGCTTCACGCGGTATGGATTGATCGGTATGCCGTTTGTCGTTCATGCGTGTTCCCCATTTATCCGCTTTTATCCAATTGCTCCATCATGCTCTTCGGGATGTAGGTAGAGGCCTTCTCCAGTGGTGTAATGTAGATGAAACCCCTACCCGATACATCCAGATCCGCGGCCCGGTAGAGGGTCTCGTACACCAGATCCCGTTGCTCGGATGAAACCATGATACTAATGACCTCCTTATCTGCTTCCACGGCAACGCCCAGTATGCCCAGACGCTCTCGTGCCCCGATCCCACGAGCGTGATGACTGATAACACCGAGCCTGGCCCCTACATCCCGTGCCGCTTTAAGGATAACTTTGCTGAAACCGCTTTGCACCACGCAAGTGAGCAGGGATACATCGGTTAGATAAGTAATGTTGTGATCGCTCATAATGTGGCCTCTGCCTCCTGTTCATGTGTTGCTGAATGTGCCTGGGTTGCCGTCTTAATTTGCACCCTAGCCTTGTGGTGCGCCCACAAACCGGTGATCATCACGGAGATAATCGGCCCAACGGAGGCCATGCAAAGAATTCCGAAGCCTTCCACGGCATGCGTGGCGTTGCCCAACCCCAGTCCCATGGCCAGCACCAGAGGAACGGTGATGGGCCCCGTGGTGACACCGGCACTGTCCCAGGCTATGTTCACGAATTCCTCGGTAGAAAAAAAAGTCAGTACTATAGCCAGCAGATAGCCGGGCAGGATCAGCCAGACCAATGGCAGTTCGAAAATCAGCTTGGCCACGCCGACGGCGATACCGAACCCGACACCAATGGATACCGCATGGATCAAGGTCTTCTTTTTGAATACCCCGTTAGTGAGATTCTCGGTGGTCATGCCCAAGGCATTCAGAGCCGGTTCCGCCAACGTCGCGCCAAAGCCCAGTATCCAGGCAAACGCCAGGGCCAGGCCCAATCCTACCGCATAGACATAGAGCGGGGATGTCGGTTCTCCCGACACTTCCATGAACGCAGTTGGCAACAAAGTGCCTGCATTGGCGCCCAGTTTGTCAAGCCCGTATGTGAGTCCGAGATTGAAGATACACATGCCGATGATGGTAAGCCCGATGCCGTAGAAAATCTCGCCCTGGTTGTCGAGTTCCTCCTTCAATACCAGTTTGAGCACCACAAACAAGAACAGCACCAGCGGCAGGATGGCGCGGATCCCAAGGACGAGTTCCTTGCCCGGACTGCGTTCATACCAGGCCGGTTCAATGGTTTGAACAGCCATCGCCGCTTGCCTGGCTGCCTCGATAATTTCCTGTGGTGATACGATGTATGAAACATACAAGGAGAGCAGCAATACACCCATGATGGGAAACAGGGAAGCCAGGGTCACAATACCGAAGCCGGACAGCCCCGAGTCGCCCTTGCCAGCCGCTGCCGCGATACCAATACCCAGGGACAACATAAGCGGTACCGTGACCGGCCCGGTGGTGACCGCGCCACAATCCCAGGCCAGTCCGAGTATCTTCTGCTGTTCGGGATCAAACGTCGCAAATACCGTGAGTCCCAGCACCGGTAGCAGAGCGGCATAGATCAGCGGTTTCAGGCTCCAGCCATACAGGAAACGCAAGGTGCCGAGTGCCGCCGCCAAGCCGACACTGGCGCCTACCACCAGGACCAGCACTTCAGCCCAGTCATTGAGCATGGCATACAGGTAGGGCGCCCGTTCCACCGAAACATTTTCGCCGGCGGCCTTCAGCGCACCAATGGCCGGTTCGGCAAAGGTCACACCGATTCCCAGCAGCAAGGTAATAAACAGCACCAGCGGCAAAGGTGATTTGCGCGGCAGCTGGTTGCCGATGATTACTCCGAAGGGCATCAGACCGAGCTTGAGCCCCTCCATGAATAACATTAGGCCGACAATAACAGCAAACAAGCCGCCGGTGATGACCCAGGAGTCTTCCACCAGTTGTCGCAGGAACAGGATCTGAAACAGGGCCAGGTATAGTGCCAGCGGGACAACTGCCTTGACCTGCTCCATGAAGCGTACGGAGACATAGGGTCGGAACAGTCTGAGCACCTCGGCGGCGTTCAGTTTGATGCGCGGCGGCGGACAGGGAATAAGGTTGCCCTCTGCATCCCATTCCAGTTTGGGGTTGAAGACATTTAGGCTGAGTTCGTTGCGTCCTGCGGTCAGAACCCTCTGGAAATCTCCGAAGCGTCGGTACTTGTCAGTCATGCGCATTATTCCAGGTGATTGTTAATTGCTATGGGCACCTCGAAAATTATCAATATTTCGAGTTGCCCTGCCATTTAATCATAGTGATTATCCCCTTGACCTTGTTTTCAACTCGACTATATTTTATTTTCTACTGTAGTTATCCTGTCATTCAACAAATTTGAGCTTACTCAAAATAATGTGCTGCACATTATAACTTAAAGATTATTTATTACCTACCAAAGACTTAGCCAGCTGACGGGGAAATTAAATCCTCAGAGAATAAAATGGAAGGGATCACTGCTGTTTTTCCATTTGTGGTGATTGCGAGCGAATAATACTGGAAAATAACGAGGAAATTCCACGTCCTTTTAAAAGCGGATTAACATAAGCTTGATCTCTAAGCTCGGCAAACGATAATTGCTGATCAAGCCGGCCAGATTCATAAAGATATTCGGGCAGGTAGCCGCTCACTAAAATTTGCCAGGAAAACGGTAGATACCCTGGAACCTTCTTGCCTTGCAACCAAATCAAAATGGTACAGTTTGCGAGTAGCGTATTATAAAAAGCGGGTTTTTCATATAACGCATTAATGCTATCAATGTACTCCAGAAACAAACGCTTGACGTTTTCTTTCGGCGCCTTTATCCGGTAACGGTAAACTTGCTCGGGAGGGTCCTGTCGATAATTGGTACGCAAACCAATCAAATCACGTTCATCAGCAACGATATACATCAGCTCAAATTGTCTAAAAAACCCTTTGATGGTTGAATAACTCTCCCCTTCTTCCTTACGTGCTTCTATTGATATTGCCAGGTGATCATTCTCGCCAAAGTCAAAACTCAAGATGACATGTGCAATGGCCGGCCCCATCCAGTACACCGCGAACAAATCAACCCCTTCAAGTTTATTCAAGTCAAATGTCTTATCATAATAGTCTGGATAATAGTCAAATTCACTGTGATAACTGAAATTGCGGATATTATGAACTGTCACCAAATCACTCTCGATACTGGCATAAGCAGGTTTGCTCACATCGGTTTGCCAGTTGCGATCATTGGAAGGTTGAATATTGAACCACCAGAGCAGCACCACTAAAAAGACAACACCATGAATCGATAATAACCGATTGCGTATGGACGGGATAAACAGCAAGGCCATAACAGCAGCCAAGCCAATTAATGCCACAACAATAGAAAGCATTAACAGTACTGGTTCGCTGCTCGAATCGCCAAAGTAAACGGCCATAGCAGCCCAGGCTGTTGTGCTTGTTAACCACAATATAAGCAGAGATAATTTAAAAAACCGGCCAATCTTTTTTATCACTGAACCTAGTTAAGTAGTCTTAATTACAGCGCAAATAGCGCCATAATTAGCATTAGAAAATTTTTACCCATAAAACTTGAATTCCAACAATCCACGCAGAAATGTCAAGATAAATTCATATAAATTTTTTTTATTATTTTTTCAGAAAAATAAACTAGACTGTTCTTTTTTTGAACATACAACAATAACCCCTTATGTTTCGAAATAATTTGTTACACCTGCTTTTATGCCTGTCTTCATCACTGCCAACCTGTGCCAATCATAAATAGACAGAAGATAATATTACTCGAAAACCAGATTTAACAGATAAACAAAGTGAACATTATTTCTGCCTGGCCTCGATCAAGGTTTATCGCAATTGCCAATCAAAACCACCACAGAGCAATTGCAATAAGCTTTAGACTCCAGCTCAATACAGAAGTATATGCCACAGCTAAACTGTCATTGCTTTCCTTACCAGTCTATACTGTCATCGCTGGAAACGGCAACATGGTAACCAAAAAAACAAAATCAAGCTTGTGAACTAGTAGACCCCTATTACGATTAAATATATTTTGCAGGGAAAATCATTTTGAAGTTAATACATCTATTCATTCTAGTTTGTTGCATACCACTGCTAAACGGATGTGCCAGTCTTGGCAAGGGCATGATGCAAGCGGTACTTGAACAAAAGGAAGAAGATACTCGCCTCTGCCAAATCAAAGGCAAATCATTCGAAGGAATGTTTCCTCTGGTAAAAGACCCTACTAAGACGGCAAAAGTACTGATGGTACATGGAGTGGGCAGCCACATACCAGGTTACTCGACTCAGCTACTGGAAGGATTGTCAGATGAAATGTCGCTAAATCGTATCAGCAAAATTACAAAAAATATTGCCCTGACTGATGTGCTCGATCCCACTAAAAAACTTGGCAATCTCAGAATCACCCGATCAACCAATGAAGATGGAAGTCATGAGCTATTATTTTACGAATTGACCTGGTCAGAAATAACTGACGAACAGAAGAAAATACTAGCCTATGATAATTCAGGTGAATATTCTTTTCGTCGAGCTGCCGTAAACGACATATTGAAGAAATTTACTAATGATACCGCTCCAGACCCTATGATTTATCTGGGAACCAGTCACGAAGACATACTCATTTCTTTTGCACAGTCATTTTGCTGGATGGTTTCTAAAGAATGGGCCGACTTGCCTGCGTCCTCAACCTCAAGGCAGGTATGTAATCCAGCACAATTACTATCTGCGGTTGAAAATATGCAAAAAAATCATTATGCATTTATTTCCCATAGCCTTGGCAGCAGAATAGTCATTGATGGTTTACAGCGCATTGCCAGATTGCTTGGTGACAGGCAAAACAAAAGAAGGAAGATGGTCGCCGAAGAATTTGTAAAAACATTTCAACAATTACAATTTCCTATTTTTATGCTCTCTAATCAACTACCGTTGTTACAGCTTGGTCGAAAATTACCTGAAGTTACAGGTCAACATGACTCTTATTGCAAGGCAGATGGCGAGCATTACAATTCACGTATAGTTAGTGAAACCTCCATCATTGCCTTCAGTGACCCCAATGACCTATTGAGTTATGCACTACCCCATGGATTTATTGAGCAGTATATAGACTCAAGGCTTTGTGCTCACTCGACTAATATTAATATCAACGTGGCTACAGTTATCGATGCATTTGGCATAGGTTTTGCTAATCCGCTTAAAGCGCACCTTGCCTATGAAACTGACAAGCGTGTTATTGCTATGCTAGTTAATGGCGTAGGCAATGAAAACACATCACCGATCATTCACGGACGCTGTCGAATTCTGATAACGACAGACGACTAAGAGTCATCCGTGAATAACTTGAAATAAAGATATCGAATCAAAGGGAAATGCGGCACTAATGAAAGGGTATCCGACAAACAGAGTTTTTGAGTGTATCGTAATGTACGGTGAATGAACGGTTGATTAGCTTCAGATAATTCCATATACTTTTTCAACCATAAGAATCATCACCTAAGTCCAACAAGTGATCGTTGCACATAAGGGGAATATATTGTTACATAGAGCAGGCTTGTGACTGCACGAAATAATTATCGGTATTCCTGAATGAATAAATATCGTTATCGGGAATAAGGGATTGTGCGGTATTTCGATAGCAATCAAATAAACTGTTTTGTTTTTAAGGGGAAGACAAATGCAAATAAGAAAATTTGGAATGACATGCAGTATTCTGGCTATCTTTGTTACTCTAGCGGCTTGCCAATCCGCACCCACTTCCTACAAATCATCAAAGGCCTACGCAATAGACAGGGAGGCGAAGGCTTCTTTAAATAAACTTCTTCAATCAAACAAAGATGCTCGGAACCTCAAGAAAAATGCTGTAGCAATCCTGGTGTTTCCTAAGATTTATAAAGCTGGTTTCATAGTTGGTGCCCAATATGGCAAGGGAGCACTTTTTAATCCAAAGGGGAGAACGATTGGTTATTATAATTCCTTCGCGGCGTCCTATGGTTTTCAAGCGGGTGCCCAGGGATTTGGGTATGCGGTATTTTTTATGGATCATAACTCATTATCTTATCTCGACAAGAGCGCTGGATGGGAGCTGGGTGTAGGTCCAAGTCTCGTCATTGTAGACAAAGGTTTTGGTAAGAATATGACATCGACTACACTCCGAAAAGGTGTTTATGCTTTTGTCTTTGATCAAAAAGGGATCATGGCTGGAGCAGGTATCCAGGGCACGAAGGTCACCAGAATCAATCCATAAATAGAACACTTGCAGCAAGCATAGATCCCCCCACAGCAAGTTGCCGGGAATCTATGCTGTGATTTAAGTTAGCCCAAATATTTTACCAATACACTCTAAAGCTTATTTGCAAGCCTATACCTATAGTTTATTACTTAAATTCAGGACTACACCCATCGTTTCATTTGCAGTTATCGAATAAAAACAATTGAATAAATAATTCACAATAATTCAACCAGACATTTTAATTGTCGTCAAATCGGACAAGATGGTTAATACGAGAAGGAAAATCCTAAGAGATGGCTAAGGTAGGCCAAAGATGGAGAATTTTTGCCAGTCTGTTTCTTTTGGTAGTGATGGGTGGCTGCATAACGCTTGGCCCTGATTTTACAAACCCGGAAGCACCGATAGCGACAAGTTGGCAGACAAAGGATGCCAGCTTGTCCGAGGATCCCCGCGAGCAGGCCGAATGGTGGAAGCTCTTTAATGACCCAGCGCTAGATATTCTAATCCAGACGGCCTATCGGCAGAATCTTCCCTTGCAGGTCGCCGGTTTGAGGATTGTTGAAGCACGCGCACAGCTGGGCATTGCCGTTGGTAGCCTTTTCCCACAGACGCAGCAGGCATTCGGTGCGTTCGACGTGGTTGAGCAGAGTAAAAACCAGCCGGGCGGTGCGCTGAGTGATCCAAATTTTCGTAATGTCGAGATTGGTTTTGATGCTGCCTGGGAACTGGATTTCTGGGGACGCTTTCGTCGGGGTATCGAATCTGCCGAAGCCAACCTCGCGTCTAATGTGGCCGACTATGACAATGCTTTGGTCAGTCTGACTGCCGAGGTCGCCCGTGTCTATGTCGTCATTCGTTTAGCTGAGGAACGTCTTGCTATAGCACGGGCAAATATTGTCTTGCAGGAAGAAAGTCTGCGGATCGCCAAGGTTCGGTTTGATCAAGGCGCAACCAGCGAACTCGATTTTCAGCAGGCAACTTACAACTTGGCCAATACCCAGGCACTGGTACCGATTCAGTTGCGGACATTACGCCAAGCCAAAAATGCCCTCAGCGTTCTTCTGGGAATGCCGCCGGCCGACCTGAGGGAAATGCTGGGAGAGGAAGGATTAATACCGGCTGTACCGGTTCCAATAACAACAGGTATACCGGCCGACTTGCTCAGGCGACGGCCCGATGTCCGCCAGGCTGCATATTTGGCTGCTACACAAAGCGCCTTGATTGGTGTCGCCAAGTCGGAATTGTTCCCTAGATTCTCACTGACCGGCTCCATTGGCTTGCAGACCAGCGACTTTGCAAGCAGCAATTTTAGTGACCTATTCGATACTGAGAGCATGTTTCTTACAGTCGGTCCTTCATTTCGCTGGAATATCCTTAACTATGGTCGCATCTGGAGTAATGTCCGCGTTCAGGATGCGCGGTTTCAGCAAAGCCTGGTGAACTACCGCAATACCGTGCTTATCGCCTACCAGGAAGTCGAGGATGCCAGGGTGGCTTTTGTGCAGTCAAAACAGGAGAGCAATTTACGTAATATCAGTGCCACAGCTGCCAGTCGGTCTGTTGAAATCTCTAACATTCAGTATCGGGAAGGTACCGTGAGTTTTCAGCGAGTCGTCGATTCTGAACGTGTCCTGGTATCGCAGCAGGATCTGTGGGCCCTCTCTCGAAGCGATATTGCGTTGAGCCTAATCGCCATGTATAAGGCGCTGGGAGGCGGATGGGAAATTCGCGCAGGCCATGACTTTATTGCCAATGAGAACCGAAACGAAATGGAAGAGCGCACCTATTGGAGTGATTTGCTGACTCAACCCACCGAACAATCATGGTTGCAAAGGCTGTCCAATTGGTGGGTGCATGATTGGTGGTTTCGATGAAGAAGAACCACGAATTAAAACCAGCCATCACAAGAGCTAAAATCGCATAAAGCACTTTAACGCGTGACATTGGAAAACAATAATGCCAACAACGTCTATTTATCTCCCCTACGGAAGGATTATATGAAATTAACGCGCGTCAGTCTCATGCATATCAGGTTTTTCATTGTAGTCATCTCAATCCTAATGTTGCCGGCTTGTGGCAAGCCACCTGAGCCGGAAACCAAGGAGGACTCGCGTCCGGTAAAGCTGATGACATTGGACAGTACTAGCAGTAGTTTCACGATGGAATATCCGGGTGTTATTGACTCACTGCAGAGTGTGGATCTCGGTTTTGAGGTAGCTGGACAGATCATCAAGTTGCCGATTATCTCAGGGCAGGAAGTCATGAAAGGGGATCTGCTAGCGAGGTTGGATCCAACAGATTATAAAGCCGCACGCGATTCCGCCGAGTCGAAACGCCGCTCATACAGCGCAGACCATGGCAGAGCGAAAAGAATCTTCGATCTGGGCGCGGGCTCGCAGGCCAACGTGGATGACACGATGCGGGATATCCAGGTCGCTATAGAGAACCTGAAAACGGCGCAGAAGGCACTGGATGATACTTACCTGAAGGCTCCGTTTAGTGGCGAAATCGCAGAAATTCCCGCTGATAATTTTCAGAATGTGCAGGCTAAGGAGAAAATTCTTAAGCTTCAGGATCTCTCGAGTCTGGAAATCGATGTAGCGGTCCCAGAGCGGGATATCGCAATCAACCCCCCCGGTCTCAGCGCTGAGGAGCTAACTCAGCTTTTGCGGCCTGAGATCGAAATCAGCGCGGTGCCTGGCCAACGTTTTCCTGCAAAATATAAAAAGATTGACAGTGTGGCTGATCCGGTAACCCGCACCTACCTGGCCACCTTTTCCTTCGCTAACCCGGCAGACATCACGATCTTGCCAGGTATGACGGCAAAAGTGATCATTCACATTACATCTGAAAAACTGCCAATTACCGGGAAGACCGGTTTCATGATACCGGTTGTTGCGACAGCTGTCGACGAACAATCCAACGCCTACGTCTGGCGCATCGATCCAGACACGATGCAGGTGTCACGTATGCGGGTAGAGTTAGGTGCGATGTCCGGTGAAAAAATTCGGATCCTGAATGGACTTGAGCAAGGCGATCGCATTGCCATCTCCGGCGTGCACCATCTGCGCGAAGGGATGAAGGTTCATCCGCTAAGCAAATGATGACCGGAACGGTTACATGAATATTGCCCAATTTTTTATCGAACGCCGCGTAACTACACTGGTATTGTCCATTGTCATGCTGGGCGCGGGACTGCTCGCTTACCAAGGGCTCAGTCGGCTGGAAGATCCAGAGTTCACTATCAAGGAAGCTCTGGTGATTACGTCTTATCCTGGCGCTAGTGCTGCAGAAGTCGAGGAAGAAGTTACCGACCGGCTGGAAAAGAGCATCCAAAAAATGGGCCAGCTCAAGTTTTTGGAGTCTAAATCTGATCGTGGTCTATCTACCCTGACCGTGACGATCAAGGACAAATATGACAAAACTACGCTACCACAAGTGTGGGATGAACTACGGCGCAAGGTCGGTGATGTGCAAAGTGAGCTGCCACCGGGCACCGGTACCTCACTGGTGGTGGACGACTATGGTGATGTCTACGGTATTTTCGTTGCGATTACAGGTGACGGTTACAGCTATGCGGAAATCAAGGATGTGGTGGACATGTTTCGTCGTGAATTACAGCTGGTGAAAGATGTCGCCAAGATCGACACCTATGGCGAGCGGACGGAAGCAATCTATGTGGAACTGAATCGGGACCGCATGTCTCAACTCGGTCTTTCGCCCAATGTTATTATCAGTGAATTGAAGCATAAGAACTTGGTGACCGATTCGGGCCGGGTTAAGGTGGGTAGCAAGTTTATTACTCTGAACCCGACTGGTGGGATTAAGTCGGTTGAACAGTTCGGTGCCATTGTGATTTCCGAGCAGATTTCATTGGCCGGATTTCAGCTCGGTGACAGCGGTGCCACGCAGGGTTCCAGGCAGATTCATCTGCGTGATGTTGCCCGAATCTGGCGCGGTTATGTTGAGCCGCAAGACATCAAGATCCGCTACGATGGCATGCCTGCCATCGGACTTGGAATATCAACCGTATTAGGCGGTAATGTGGTTGCCATGGGTACAGCGCTTCAACAGCGTGTGGATGAACTGAATACCCAAATACCGGTCGGAATTACTGCTGGGATGGTATCCATGCAGTCCGAAGCTGTGGAAACCGCTATTAAGGGTTTTGTGATCAGCCTGCTCGAGGCTGTGACGATTGTTATCGTGGTGCTGCTGTTTTTCATGGGGATGCGCAGTGGTATTTTGATTGGTTCCGTGCTGGTTCTGACCATTGCAGGCAGCTTTATCTTTCTTTCTCCCATGCAGGTGGCGCTGGAACGCATCTCGCTTGGTGCGCTGATCATTGCGTTGGGGATGCTGGTCGATAATGCCATCGTGGTGGTGGATGGGGTGCTGGTCAGGATGCAAAAAGGGGAAGACACCAAGCAGGCAGCTATCGAAGTGGTCAAGCAAACTGCCATACCCTTGCTTGGTGCAACGGTCATCGCTATCCTGGCATTTGCCGCCATAGGCACATCGGATGACTCCACTGGTGAGTTCTGCCGCTCATTGTACCAAGTGGTATTGGTTTCGCTTCTGCTAAGTTGGGTGACTGCAGTGACGATCACGCCTTTGTTGTGCGTTATGTTCCTGAAGCCACCAAAAGAGGGTGCTGAGCTAAAAGATCCTTATGCAGGTGGTTTCTTCACCTCATACAAGGGACTACTGAATGCCTGTATTCGGATGAAGACCGTAATCATTGTCGTGGTGGTTGCGTTATTTGTCAGCGCCCTTTGGGGTTTTCAGTTTGTCGAACAAAGCTTTTTCCCACCTTCAACACGTCCCCAGTTCATGGTTGATTTGTGGTTGCCGCAGGGAACGCATATCGATGAGACGCAAAAGATGGTTGAATCGGTAGAGGGTTATATAAAAAAGCAGAAGGGTGTAACCCATACCACCTCGCTGATTGGCCAGGGCGGCCTACGTTTCCTACTAACCTACCAACCGGAAAAACTGAACAGCGCCTATGCGCAATTGTTGGTCGATGTGGATGATCCGGAAAAGTTAGACAGCCTGATGGCGAACATCGAAATACACTTGCAGGAGAATTACCCGGATGTGTTGGGTTATGCCTCCAAATTTCAGTTGGGACCAGGCAGTACCGGCTTGATACAGGCGCGTCTAAGCGGCCCTGACGCAAATGTGCTGCGCGAGCTTGCTGGCCAGGTAAAAACAATTCTGTACGCTGATGCCGATTCTAAAGCTATTCGTACCGACTGGCGGCAGCGCGTCAAGGTAGTGCGGCCAATCGTTGCGGAAGTACAGGCTAACTTGAATGGCATTGAGAAACAAGATATCGCTTCCGCATTACTTGAAGGTTTTCAGGGTAGACAGGTCGGTGTGTATCGTGAAGGCGATCTGCTATTGCCAATTATCCTGCGCGCCGAGGACGTGAACCGGTCTAATATCGAAAGTATCAACAACCTGCAAATCTGGAGTTCAGTAGCCAGGACGATGATCCCGCTGCGTCAGGTAGTGACTAGCTTTGAGACCATGTTTGAAGATGAGATTATTATGCGGCGTGACCGTAAGCGGACCATTACCGTATTTGCCGATCCAATCGCGGGCCAAGCCACTGAGCTATTTGCGCGGGTACGGCCGCAGATTGAGGCCATTGACCTGCCTGTAGGGTATGAGCTGGAATGGGGCGGGGAGTATGAGGATTCCGGCAATGCCCAGGAGGGCTTGGCGGGGGGTATTCCAGCGTTCACGTTGATAATGGTACTGATCACCATCATGCTCTTTAACTCGTTGCGCCAGTCGTTGATCATCTGGCTGGTAGTGCCGCTCGCCCTGATTGGTATTACACTGGGTTTGTTGTCAACCAACCAGCCATTCGGGTTCATGGCGATACTGGGTTCTCTCAGCCTGATGGGCATGCTGATCAAAAATGCCGTTGTTTTGATCGATGAGATCAATTTGCAGAGGGGCATGGGTAAGGAACTGATATCTGCTATTGTGGATTCCGGTGTCAGCCGCATCAGGCCGGTTGCACTGGCAGCTTCAACTACAGCCCTGGGTATGATTCCACTGTTGTTCGACGCCTTCTTTGTGGCGATGGCTGTCACCATAATTGCGGGCTTGATGTTTGCGACACTGCTGACCATGATTGTGGTGCCGGTATTGTATGCGACCTTCTACCAAGCGAAAGCTGTTTGATAGCCTCGCGTAGACGTTAACTCAATAGATCATTAATATTAAATAATTAATTTAGTAAATGACCCTATGTCATGTATTTTCTAATGGTAATAAATGAAACTCAAACAATAAAAAAATATTTCAGTGAATGAATTATCGAAGAGAAATTGATGGCCTTAGGGCTCTTGCTGTCTTGCCAGTTATCTTCTTTCATGCTGGCTTCCAAGCATTTAGTGGTGGTTTTATTGGGGTAGATGTTTTCTTTGTTATTAGTGGCTATCTTATTACTTCAATTATTCTTACAGAAAAAACAAGCGGCAAATTTACCCTTATAAATTTTTACGAGCGAAGAGCAAGACGAATCCTGCCAGCATTATTTTTTATAATGTTGGTTTGTTTGCCGTTTTCTTGGCTATGGTTATTACCTAGTGATTTGAATGATTTTTCTAAAAGTCTAATTGTTGTCCCCATTTTCTCGTCAAATTTTCTATTTGTTAATCAAAGCGGTTATTTTGATACTGCGATCGAATTAAAACCACTTATACATACTTGGAGTTTGGCAGTAGAAGAGCAATACTACTTACTATTTCCAATATTCATTTCCTTTCTTTGGTACAAATGCTGGCCTTGGGCAGCTAGAATTATTTTTGTTGTGGCGCTAATTAGTCTAATATTTTCTAACTGGGGAGCCCACAATTATCCGACAGCAACTTTCTATCTGCTGCCTACCCGTATTTGGGAGTTGTTTATCGGATCTTTAGTAGCTCTTTATTTATTTAATCATAATCAAAATTTACTTTCTGAAAGAAAAACTAGCTCTGTTTTAGGCATCGTTGGATTACTGCTTATTGTATTTTCGATCATTACCTTCGACGAGGGAACGCCCTTCCCAAGTTTTTATGCGTTAATTCCAACAATTGGAACAGCCCTTATTATTTTATTTTCCAGCCAAAATGAATGGGTAGGAAAATGGCTTGGAAATAAATTATTTGTTGGGTTAGGCTTAATAAGTTACAGCGCGTATTTGTGGCATCAACCTTTGTTCGCTTTTGCAAGAATTCGGAGTTTTAGTGTGCCAACGACTGGTTTACTGCTTTCATTATCACTCTTGGCAATTTTTCTAGCTTACTTAAGCTGGAAATACGTAGAAAAACCTTTTAGAGACAAAAATAAATTTAGTCAAAAGCAAATATTTATTTTTTCTTTAATTGGCAGCCTTTTCTTTATAGGACTTGGGATAACAGGCAATATTAACAAAGGATTTGCACAACGTTTTACTGTTCCTCAGTCGATTGCAGATGATTTATCTGGAAAAAATCAAATTCCTAGCATTAAGAACTGCTTCAAGAATTTTAGTAAGAATAGTCCGGAAATCGATACTTGTTTCCTTGGAGACCCTAAAGGTAAGAATTCAGAAATTGCTGTTTTTGGTGATAGCCATGCCATAGCCTTACTGCCCGCTTTTGATTTGATTGGTAAAAAAATTAGAAAGAGCATTGCTCATATTGGACTTGGCGGTTGTCCTTCTTTGCTCGATGTATGGGTACTTAAGGGGAATTTTGATACTGGTGTTTGTAAGAAGTTGGCTCAACGTCAACTGACATATGTAAAAGATCATGAAATTAAAAAAGTATTTCTTACTTCTCGTTGGACTACATATACTGATGGAAATTATGAGGGTAAAAAATTTTTCTACCTAGCATTGAATAGAGATGATTCCTTAGATAAGAGCACATCGAGGAAAGCATTTGAACAAGGTTTAAATAAGACGATTCAGGCATACAGAGACCTTGGTGCTGAGGTTTACATCGTTGCTCAGGTACCACAACAGTTACGTAGTACAAAGGAAATTTATTATGCAATGTACGATAGCAATTTTTCTGATGTTAAAAAGTCTGAATTTATTCGGAAATATTCCGTTCCAATTTATAAACATTCCGCGCTTCAATCTTATACAAGGCGGTTATTTGATGCTTACGCTAGCAGGAATGAAATAAAACTAATCAATTTAGACTCTATTTTTTGCGATAATGCCATATGCATTTTTGGGACCGCAAAACAACCCTATTACGTAGATGCCGATCACCTTTCAATTTTTGGTTCTAATTTAACTATCCCTAAGATTATTGAGTTTGTCCAATAAACATTTAGTTCGATATTAGCATGGCCCGGATCACTCTGGCCTCATGCCTGTCATTGCCAAAATCGCAACACTTACAACAACTGCAATAATCACTGTATTGGCAGCTATGATGAGTATATTTTTGAGCAAGGAGTCGTCAGGGTTAATACCTAACCAGAATTGTGGTATCTTTTTGATTAGAGCTGCCGCTTGTTATAAATATTTTTAGAATTCACTTGTCTTGTCGCGTCATTACCTTACTTAAAGCATTAATTTTTGCTATTTTAGTTATTGCAACTGAACCCAGTTATCCAACACATCGAAGATTTCTCACCAAAACCTATTCCGTTGCACCGGCCGCTTTCAACAGTTTTTTGATTGGCTGCGTCTCCGTTATGCTTAGTGCGTTCTCGCCAACATTGTCTCGCAGTTTGACGTTGGCACCTTCGGCCAGTAGGGCTAGCACGATCACCTCATGCCCATTCTGAAACGCTATTATCAATACTGGTGCCCAATGTGATATGTATGATCGACATCGATCCCTGTCTGCAAGGCGCGAACTCTAGAAAGATTTCGAATACTAGCAGCTTTCAGCAAGCCATCGCTCTCACTTGCGTAAGAAGTGGTCGGAAAGATCATTAAACTCAAAACCAGGATCACCCATGCGAACGAAAGTAGCCTGCTCTTTTCTAGTTTCATGAGAAATCTGCTTTGTGGACAAAAACTTTAGTGGATCAGCTTCCCTAATCCCGAGTGATTATTCATGGAACTCTCCTTTCATCTTCTTTTATTTTCCAGCATGATGGGAAAGGCAATCTACTACGCTTGTACTATAAGTTTGCAACAGATCAAATAACATCAGGTAGAAATCGAGAAGTAATAGACCAGTCGACAATATATTTACTTTTTCGCTGGATGATCCAATTAAGTATTTA
>SMXG01000006.1 GCA_004356775.1 Betaproteobacteria bacterium
CCAACGCGAAAACCGGTCATCACTTCATCAAAAATCAATACACTACCATGTTTCGTGCATAACTCACGTAAGACTGACAAAAATCCAGGTTTCGGTACTACCAAGTTCATATTACCCGCAACTGGTTCGACGATAACTGCAGCAATTTCTCTACCAGATTGGCCAAATATTTGCTCCAAACCGACTAGATCATTGTAGTCCAACACTGTAGTACAACTTGCGGTTTCCGTAGGAACCCCAGCGGAACTAGGACAACCAAGAGTAAGCGCCCCAGAACCCGCCTTTACTAGTAACGCGTCAGCATGACCATGATAACAACCCTCAAATTTGATGATGCGATTTCTGCCAGTGTAGCCTCGTGCCAGACGAATTGCGCTCATGGTAGCTTCAGTACCAGAACTAACTAGTCTCACCTGTTCTATAGAAGGAACCAGTTTGCACAATAATTCTGCTATTTCTAGTTCCACCTCAGTCGGCGCACCGAATGTCAGCCCATTTTTTACCGCAGCCTGTACCGTTTCGATTACTTCTGGGTGCGCATGACCAAGAATTAATGGCCCCCAAGAACCAACATAATCTATGTAGGTTTTATTATCTACATCCCATATGTAAGCTCCTTTCCCAAACCTAAAAAATATAGGTACACCACCTACCGATTTGAAAGCGCGCACCGGAGAATTAACACCACCTGGAATGTATTTCTGAGAAAGTTGAAATAGTTTTTGATTAAGTGAGGCCATTTGATAACTTGTTAAAATGGCAAATAGAATATTTAGTTTGCTTGAATAAACAGGAAATCTTTTTAGCCTCAGAATGCACGTCGATGGCACTAAACAGGGAATTACTAACTGCTACTGCATCGGCACCTTGATGTATCATCTCCGCAGCATTGTCCGAAGTGATACCCCCAATGGCAACAATTGGAATATGTAGATACTGCTTTGCTTGATATAACAAATTTATAGCTACAGTTACTGCACCAGGCTTTGTAATAGAAACAAAGAAAGTACCGAATGCGACATAATTTGCACCATGTCGTTCGGCTTCAACGGCGTATTTCAGCTTATTGTAACAGGAAGCCCCGATGATCTTTCCTGGCCCCAATCTGCGCCGTGCTTCAGTTACATCCATATCTTCCATTCCCAAATGCACACCATCCGCACCAACCTTAATAGCAAGATCGGGATCATCATTGATAATCAGGGGAACATGAAATTTACGACAGAGACGAACAAGCGAAGTCGCCTGTTCCAACTGCAGAACGCTATCGGCTGTCTTGTTACGATATTGGACCGATTGCACCCCACCAGTAAGCGCCTGTTGCGTCAGCGTAACCAAGTTGGCGGTATCAATCACATCTGGAGTAATTGCATATAAACCGCTAATCCCCGGATATGGCATCCAACTTATCCTTTTCCTCACTATCATGTTCATTGCGAGCCCAGAACAAACGGTCAGGTAGATACTGCCCCATCCCTGGATGAAAACCAGCTTTCAGAGCTTGCCAAGTGTATTCTTGTGCTTCATACACCCCCTCAGCAACAGGTAAACCATTGGCAAGGGCAGCAGCAATAGCCGAAGCAAGTGTGCAGCCTGACCCATGGTAAGAACCAGCTAGCCGCTGCCATGCATCCGAGCGCACAATACCTGCAGCTGCATACAGAGTATTTATCACCTGAGGAGAATTTTCATGAGTTCCCGTGATTAACACATATTGGCAGCCCATACGTATAAGCCGGCCTCCACACTGCCCCAGATCTAGTGCATCACAATCACCCTCATCATCCTGTGCTAACCGACGTGCTTCCATGCTATTGGGAGTAATGATGGTAGCCTGGGGAAGTAATAACTCACGCATTGCTAACACCATATCTTCACTAGCAAACTCGTCACCACGACCCGAGTTAAGCACAGGATCTAGCACCAAAGGAATATCCGGATAATCCGAAATTACTTCAGCAATAGCTGCGATAATTTCAACACTACCCAGCATTCCGATTTTGAAAACATGTACCGGCATGTCCTCAAGTACTGCACGTGCTTGATCTACCACCCACACCGGGTCTAATGCCATGACATCATCCACTCCAGCAGTATCCTGTACGGTAATCGCAGTGATCACCGATAAAGGATGGCAACCCATGCTGGCAAGAGTAAGGATGTCAGCCTGGATACCAGCACCTCCGCTAGAGTCGGTAGCAGAGAAAGAAAGAACTATAGGGGGGGTTGAAGCATGCATTTATACCGTAATATGACATTTATACCGTAAAATGATATTTTAACCTAAAAACACTTATATTATGCCCACTACTGAGACTTTCCCATACCGTCGCTACATGTGCCTCATTTGCGGTTATATATATGACGAATGCGATGGATCGCCAGAAGAAGGTATCCCTCCCGGCACACGCTGGGAAGACATACCAATAAACTGGGTCTGCCCCGAATGTGGTGCACGTAAAGAAGACTTTGAGATGGTTGAAATTTAGATGCGCATTCTGCACACCATGTTACGAGTTGGAAACCTGGCAAAATCAATCGATTTTTACTCTAATGTACTGGGGATGAGGGTGTTGCGTCGCAAGGATTATCCTGAAGGTAAATTTACTCTGGCATTTGTTGGCTATCAAGATGAGAGTGATGCCGCAGTACTTGAGTTGACACACAACTGGGATGTAGAAAAATATGATTTAGGGGCGGGTTACGGACACATCGCCATCGAAGTGGATGACGCTTATCAGGCCTGTGAAATGGCCAAGAAACGTGGTGGCAAAGTCACCCGTGAAGCAGGGCCGATGAAACATGGCACCACCGTAATCGCTTTTGTGGAAGACCCTGACGGTTACAAGATCGAGTTCATCCAGAAAAAAGTACATCAAGGATAAATTTAATAGGATGTAAGGTACGGTATAGAAACATATAGTAAGTATCTGAGCTTATAATCTATTATCCCAACTGCTCAGAATTTTTCTTAGCCAACTTCAATATAATTGAAAACTCTTTTCTCTCTCCTAATTCGCGAATGATAACAATCAAAGAATAAACAAGAACAATAGCACCAATTTTGTGTAATTTAATTCTGTAGCGCAGATAGTTCGGCGCCATATCATGTTTCCTTTCTTACAAGCTTTAACGCGGCGGCAAAAAAACTATCTGTACCATGCACACTGGGCAATAATTGCAGAAATTTCCCAGTATCGAGTAGGATCTTTTGCTGCGAAAGTAGTTCGGCGCAATTTAGTAACGTGAACTGGGTATGGCTGGCGAGAAAGTTCTCAATAATTTCTTGATTTTCCTCTGGCAAAAAACTACAAGTAGCATAAACCAATCTCCCGCCTGGCTTGAGTAAGTTTGCTGACGATGAGAGAATCGCTGCTTGCTTGCATTTAAATCTCTCTACACTCTGTGGTGACTGACGCAACTTCAAATCCGGATTACGGCGTAGCGTTCCTAACCCGCTACATGGCGCATCCACTAGAACTCGGTCAATTTTTCCTGTCAGTCTCTTTACCTTGATATCGTTTTCGTTGCTGATCCACCGTGGATGCAGGTTGGATAGGCCAGAACGCTTGAGGCGTTGTTTCAAGTTGTTTAATCGTTTCTCAGAAATATCAAATGCGTAGATACGCCCTTTCGAGCGCATCAATGCGCCCATCATTAGTGTTTTACCACCGGCACCAGCACAAAAATCTACTACTATGTCCCCTCGCTTGGGTTTTAGCAAATAACCTAGAAGTTGACTACCCTCGTCTTGTACTTCGATCTTGCCAGCAAGAAACAAGTCATGGTGATTGATAGTGAATTTTTTAACGAGGCGGATACCGATAGGGGAGTAAGGAGTGGTTTGTGCTTCAATGCCATCTTTACTCAATGTCTCGAGTACTTCATCTCGGTTTGTGATCAGCGTGTTTACGCGTAAGTCAAGTGATGCGATCTGTTGTAGCGAAAGCCCGAAAGAAAGAATATCCGTATCGAGCATGAACCTTTGCATTTTTTCCACTAACCACTCTGGAAATTCTGCTCGAATGCCTAGTGACTGCGATTCCAGCCTTACTGCTTTGATTTCTGCGAGCCGTTTTGCCTCAGTCTCACTGACAAATGGCATTAACTCTCGCAAATTCGTACCTTGAAATTTAACAAGGTACGCAAGGAGCAACGAACGGGGTGTAGTAGTACCGACGATATACTCAAGGAAAAAAAAATGCCGCAGAACACCAAATACAGTTTCTGTTATGAATGCTCGGTCATTTACGCCAAGTTTAGAATTTTCACGAAAAAAATACCTCAGCGCTCCATCGGCAGGGCGCGCCAACTTCTGCACTGCACGTAATGCCGCAATGGCCATATCCAATTGATCAAGGGTAAGGCGCATCTATTGTAAATCCTTGTAAAGATACTCCACCGCATTTTCCTACACTTTCAAATTTAGTGCAGATAACACGTAGCTCCAGATATAAATTACTCCGAGATCCTCTGCGTAGCTAATTTTTGTTACCGCTTGGTCCATCACAGGGCCAACCTTTTCTGTGCCAACTACGTACTGGCAATATATAGTGGAGACAGCAAATTAGATTATTCTGTCGAGCTTATTCCGTCCTTTCCTTACTATTTTGTCAGCACAATAGTCTGAACTTGCACCATGATGTGGCAAAATCTCCTTGCCATAAAATGAAAAAATACAAGAAATAAGATAATGAATTAGGATTTCATTTGTGTAATTCTGGTGAATATAGAACTAAATTATCGGAAATAAAGTTGCTCACTTCAACATGACTTCCAGAGAGTTTTAGTCGACCTTCCATAAATAAATGCACGGCCTCAGGGTAGATACGATGTTCCTGCTGTAACACTCGTGCTGCGAGGGTTTCATTAGTATCATCTGGCAGTACTCGAACTGCTGCCTGAACAATAATTGGACCGTGGTCCATTCTCGGCGTAACAAAATGTACTGTACAACCATGTATTCTCACACCCTCCTCCAATGCCCGTTCGTGAGTTCCAAGGCCAGGGAAAGAGGGCAGTAATGAAGGGTGTACGTTCATTATCTTGCCTTTATACCGGTTAACAAAACCGTCTCCCAACATACGCATGAAACCAGCTAACGCAACAAGAGACGGCCGGTAAAAGTCAATTTTTCTCGCTAGGGCGATATCAAACGCTGCGCGATCAGGATATGTCCGATGGTCTACTATGCCCGTTTCGACATCGTACATTTTAGCTATCTCCAGTCCAGCTGCTTCAGGATTGTTACTAATAACAGCAGCCACCCTGACCGGAAGCCTTGCTTCGAGCAGAGCTCGCATATTGCTACCACGACCGGAAATAAGAATGACAAGGGATTTCATTATGGTTGTAGGATGGACACAACTCAATGCTGATTACACAACTATAGTCCGTGCTTCACCTTGCCCGCATTGTCGAATTGTACCAATGCGCCACACAACCTCTCCTGCGGAATGCAATGCTCCTATCGCAGCTTCTGCGTGTTCATTCGAGATTATAAGCACCATGCCAATACCACAATTAAATACACGGTACATTTCACGATCAGTAATTTTGCCTTGCTGTTGTAACCAGTGGAATAACGCTGGCATATCCCATGCACTCTTTTGCAAAACAGCGGTAACACCCTCGGGTAGAATGCGCGGAATATTTTCTACCAACCCTCCGCCTGTGATATGCGCCATACCTTTTATCGGAAAACGCTTCAGTAGTTCAAGCAACGGTTTCACGTAAATACGAGTCGGCTCCATGATTACATCCATCATCACCTTATCATTGAAGTTAGCAGACAAATCAGTGTTGTTCTCTTCAAGAATCTTGCGAATCAAAGAATAACCGTTTGAATGTGCGCCACTGGAAGCAAGCCCAAGCACCGCGTCGCCTTCCCAAATGGATAGGCCGCTTATGATACGATCTTTCTCCACCACACCTACTGTGAAACCCGCAAGATCGTATTCATTCTCTAAGTACATACCTGGCATTTCTGCTGTTTCGCCACCAATTAAGGTACATCCTGCTTGTTCGCATCCTGCAGCGATACCCCTGACTACCCGGGTAGCGATATCCACATCCAGTCTGCCACAGGCAAAATAGTCCAAAAAGAACAATGGCTCTGCTCCCTGCACCAAAATATCGTTAACACTCATTGCCACCAAGTCTATGCCAACACTGTCGTGTTTCCCCAGTTTAAATGCAAGCTTCAATTTGGTGCCCACACCATCGGTGCTCGACACCAGTATCGGATTTCGGTAATTCTTGGAGATCTCAAATAGCGCACCAAAGCCACCGATCCCGGTAAGCACTTCCGAACGCATAGTACGCTTGGCATAGGGCTTGATGTTTTCCACCAAGCGGCTGCCTGCATCAATGTCAACACCTGCGTCATAGTAGAACATCTGAATTGAGCCCAAGTTTCCTTAATTAGATGAAGTCAAGTTGAGTTCTCGCCTTGTTGCAGTTAGAGTGCAATTTTCAGGAGCCATAATTTTACCGTAAATGAACCGCAAACACTCCGACGATTTACATTATCTATGGTGGTTAGCACTTGTCTCTATCGTAGGTTTATTGATTTATCTGCTAAGCCCAATACTCGCGCCATTCCTTCTGGCGGGAATCATCGCCTATATCTTTAATCCACTGGTGACAAGAATAACAATATGGAAAATTTCACGTTCTCTCGGCACGATACTAGTAATGACACTGTTGCTAAGCTTATTTACGGCATTGATTCTTATTATCGCACCCCTATTCGAGAGAGAAGCTTCCCGGTTAATCGAGAAAGCACCGGCCTATCTTGAAACAGTTAGCAACGGCCTAGTTCCTTGGTTAGAAACGCAATTGGGAATTAACCTACAATTGGATATTGCTCTATTCAAACAAACGTTGACACAGAACTGGCAAAGCGCGGGCGGGATTGTTGCCAAGTTAGCACCATCGTTCACCAGCGGTGGCGTAGCAATAATGGAATTTCTCTTGAATCTCCTACTGGTTCCGATAGTGCTATTTTATTTACTACGCGACTGGACACAATTGGTCAGATTTGTCGACGAAATAATTCCACGCCACTTGTATGAACAAGTTAGGGTACTCGTACTTGAAACTGACCGAGTATTGGCCGAATTTTTGCGTGGACAGATTTGGTGATGTTATTAATGAGTATCTGTTACGTGATGGGGTTGTGGTTTGTAGGACTGGAATTTGCTTTGCCAATTGGTGCGATAGCCGGTGTCCTAGTATTTGTTCCCTATCTCGGCATGGGCATCGGTCTGATACTAGCAACCTTAGCGGCACTCCTACAGTTCCAAGGGTGGAGCGGCTTGATCCCAGTGTGGATTGTATTTGGTGTTGGGCAGTTACTGGAAAACATGGTGTTGACGCCTTGGCTAGTTGGTAACCGGATTGGCTTGCATCCAGTACTGGTGATTTTTGCATTGCTTACGTTCGGCCAGTTGTTCGGGTTTGTTGGTTTATTACTGGCGTTACCGACGAGTGCAGTATTGCTAGTCTGGTTGCGTCATGTACGTAAGCAATATTTGGAAAGCACTCTCTACAATTCGTAAATGAAGCAATTGCTGCTTGACATCGCCCCCTCTTCACCGCCTACACTGGATAATTTCGTGCCGGGACGCAACTTAGAACTGTTGCAAACCCTTGATAATATCCTTGGGGGGCAAGAGCAAGAACGTTTTGTTTACCTGTGGGGTGGAAAGGGATGCGGCAAAAGCCATCTGTTACAAGCGGTAGTTGAAGCTTACACACAAAACAAACTGAATGCAGCTTATATAGAGTGTGGCATCACGCGCAACATAAATGCAGAGTTTTCCGCAATTAGTGAGATTGACTGTTTAACAGTAGATGATGTTGATCATCTCAACGCGTCTGCACAAATCGGCTTGTTTAATCTCTATAACCACCTTCGAGATGAAGGTCACGCACTTATGCTGGTAAGTGGATCAACTGCTCCAGCACAATTGATCTTGCGCAAGGACTTGGTCACACGTTTGGGATGGGGACTAGTTTATCAGGTTCATGAATTGTCTGACGACGAAAAAATAAGAGCCATGAAGAGCCATGCTGCTAGCCGTGGATTTGACTTGCCTCAGGATGTATGCGACTACCTACTGCAACATGTACAACGCGATTTACCATCATTGATGGTCACACTCGACGCTCTTGACCTTTACTCACTTACGGATCAGCGTCAAATAACCATCTCGATGTTACGCGAATTACTGCCTGCCATATCATGAATCTGGCTCTATTTGATCTTGATAATACGCTTCTGACTAGTGACAGCGATTTCGAATGGGCGCAATTTCTGATTAAACAACGGGTTCTCGACCGTGAGGTATATGAAGCACGTAACTTAGAATTCTATGAACAGTATAAGGCCGGAACCCTCGATATACAGAAATTTCTGGACTTCCAGTTGAAACCGTTATCACGCCACTCTCGTATCCAACTTGATGTTTGGCACAATGAGTTCATGGCGAAAATAATCTTACCACTGATTGCGCCGGGCGCACACGAACTGATCTATAAACACATGCTAGGTGGTGATTTATGTATCATTATCACGGCCACTAATCGCTTCGTTACAGCACCGATCGCACAAGCGCTGGGAGTAAACAACCTAATCGCGACCGAACCAGAACAGAAAAATGGTGAATTTACTGGTCAAGTTTCAGGAACGCCTTGCTTTAGAGAAGGAAAAATAACGAGGTTAGAAAACTGGCTAGATAATCGTAATCTGACTTGGCTATCGTTCCTAGAAAGCTGGTTTTATAGCGACTCCCTAAATGATATACCGTTGCTTAACAAAGTAACTCGCCCTGTTGCAGTAGATCCAGATACAACGCTCAAAAGTTATGCGAAGAAAAATAGATGGCCAATCATCAGTTTACGATAAAATTTCAGTTTCCGTTCTGTATTTACAGTATTTTTCCATTTTAATACGCACCAAAGCATTTTGATTTTTACTTAATCGCGTGGCCCTCGCTAAAGAACCCTTAACACTACTAATCATTCTTCTGCTGCTCGCGGTGGCAAGCTTGTTTGTTGGATTATTGTTTGGCAGCGTGAATATTCCCTTGTACAAAATAGCCCACATATTGTTGTTACCAGCAGACGATGCTAGCACCCAGATTGTCTGGCAGCTTCGTTTACCTCGAGTATTAGCCGCATTTGCCTGCGGTAGCTTACTAGCACTTGCGGGAACATTGTTACAAGTGTTGTTACGTAACCCGATGGCAGATCCTTATATTCTAGGCGTATCTGGCGGCGCGGCAGTGGGTGCGCTTACTGCAATGCTGTTGGGATGGGGATTGGTGCTAACCAATTTAACATCTCTGGTAGGCGCATGGATTGCAATTGCAGTTGTGTTCGGACTGAGCTTTCGTTCTGGCAACTGGAACCTATATCGATTACTTTTGACGGGAGTGGTGCTATCTGCTGGCTGCACCGCACTAACTACTCTACTTCTGATTCTCGCGCCGGTCAACAATGTAAAAGGGATGTTATTTTGGCTGATGGGAGATGTTTCCCGTGCCGAAGGACTACTACCAGCATGGATTACCCTTTCGATTGTGGCAATTGTAGGCATGGTCTTTTCTAACAGCCTTAATGTCCTCAGTCTAGGCCAGATGAAGGCAAAAACGCTAGGTGTAGCAGTGTTACCACTGCAAGTAGGAATTTATTTTTGCGCTTCGTTAGTAACCGTAGCAGCACTGATGTTGGCCGGAGCCATCGGCTTTGTTGGTCTGATTATTCCTCATGCCGTCCGCTTGCTAGGTGTTAACGACTATCGCTGGCTGTTGCCCTTGTCCGTTCTATTAGGGGGCTGTTTTCTCACATTGGCAGATACACTGGCACGTACCTTGTGGGCTCCCCAGCAATTGCCAGTCGGGGTATTAACCGCACTGTTGGGTGTACCCATGTTACTACTGTTGCTGTCTAAAAAACGATAATTGTATACCTGAAATTTAATGGAATAGAGTAAGTATCAGAAAAATTTCCATTCTGTACAGAGCGTTTCATAGGAAAACTATATACAATAATTCCAATTTTAGATTTGAAGCAGAACTAGGTGGCAACGAGCAAGTATTACAGACAATATGAGATAGCACGAAAGGAACAAGCAATTAAATCAACGAAAAGTGTCTCTAAGGAAATGAGATTGGAATTGGCAACCTTCATATTACTCTTGAAAGAGATTCAGACACATCAGGTTATGCGGCATAATTCTCCTTTTTCATTTTTGTTGTAATGAACTCTGCTCAGTTTTCAAGATGGCATTCTGCGCCGCTGCCCATCTCTCCCCAAACTCGTGACTGGTTGCTGAATCTCGGGTCTCTTACTCGCCTCATTCAACTACGTTGCAAAAATTTTCGCGTTGAACCGGTCTTCCAATCGCTTGCTGCAGTAGGTAATGATGAGCTAGCCGTGTTAAGCTTGCGTCTTGGAGAATTGGCATATGTTCGCGAAGTCTATCTGTACTGTGGCAAAACTCCTGTGGTGTTTGCTCACTCTGTTGTGGCAAGAAAAAACCTACGGGGAGCGTGGCGCGGGCTGAGTAACCTCGGTAATAAGTCGCTAGGTACGATGCTATTTACTAACCCGGCTGTCAAGCGTACGCCCTTTCAATTCAAAAAGCTGAATTCGCGTCATCCGCTGTTTCATCGAGCCTGCCTAGGTTTACAAACAGCACATTTTAGTCTGTGGGCGCGTCGTTCCTTATTCAGCCTGCATGGACAGCCCATACTGGTTACCGAAGTGTTCCTTCCCACCATCCTGGACTTAGTATAGTGATTATCACAGAACGCCTCGAGCATTACGAAAAGCTGATGCGTCTGGATAAACCCATTGGCATTCTGTTGCTACTATGGCCTACACTATGGGGCTTGTGGCTTGCTGCAGGTGGCATGCCGAACTGGACTATCGTGTGGATATTCGTGCTAGGTACAGTACTTATGCGCTCTGCTGGCTGCGTGATAAACGACTATGCAGACCGCAATATTGATCTATATGTTGAGCGAACCAAGGACCGCCCGATTGCAACCGGGATGGTGAGCACCAAAGAAGCGCTACTTCTAGCGGCAGGCCTGAGTTTATGTGCGTTCCTCCTAATTCTTAGTCTAAACCGCCTTACTATTGTATTGTCGATATGTGCGTTGTTTCTTGCAGCGAGCTATCCATTTATCAAGCGCTTCTTTGTGATTCCACAGGCGTATCTCGGTATTGCTTTTAGTTTCGGTATCCCGATGGCATTCGCCGCACAAACTGATGAGTTGCCGATAATCGTATGGCTGCTAATGACAGCAAATCTACTCTGGGTGATTGCCTACGATACTGAGTATGCAATGGTGGATAAAACTGACGATCTCAAGATTGGCATTAAGACCTCCGCCATCACATTTGGGCGCTTCGATGTAGCTGGGATCATACTGTGCCATATAATTTTTATAGGTATCATGGTTGGCGTGGGGCTAATCCAAAAACTGGGTGTTGCATATTATGTCGGCCTTGGGACCGCGCTAGGCCTTATAATGTACCAGTACCACCTGATTCACGATCGAGAGCCGGCACGCTGTTTCAAAGCTTTTCTTCATAATAATTGGGTAGGTGCAACGGTATTTACCGGCATTGTGCTAAATTACATAATAAAAATAACATTTTAAGTGCTCATCTAATGAAATATAAAGATCTACGAGACTTTCTCGTACAACTGGAAAGTACGGACGAATTAAAACGCGTTACGACTGAGGTTAGCCCGTACTTGGAAATGACCGAAATCTGTGACCGGTTGTTAAACACTGGCGGTCCTGCCATTTTGTTTGAAAACCCCAAAGGACATAATATCCCCGTATTGGGAAATTTGTTTGGTACGCCTAGACGTGTAGCGATGGCCATGGGAAAGGAATCGGTTGAGGCTCTTCGAGAGGTGGGCAAGTTCCTAACTTATCTGAAGGAACCAGATCCACCCAAAAGTCTAAAAGATACGTGGGACAAGTTGCCAGTGCTCAAGCAGGTTCTTAACATGGTACCAAAAGTACTTTCGACCGCGCCGTGCCAGGACATAATTTGGGAAGGCAAAGACGTAGATCTTGGCAGATTACCGATCCAGACATGCTGGCCGAGGGATGCCGGCCCACTGATTACCTGGGGATTGACTGTCACCAAAGGTCCGCAAAAGGCACGGCAGAATCTAGGCATTTACCGTCAGCAGGTAATCGCGCATAACAAACTCATCATGCGCTGGCTAGTCCATCGTGGCGGCGCACTAGATTTCCGTGATTTTTGCCTTGCCAGTCCAGGACAACCATATCCAATTGCAGTAGCGCTGGGAGCAGATCCTGCAACCATACTCGGCGCCGTTACTCCGGTACCGGATAGCTTGAGCGAATACCAGTTTGCTGGATTACTACGCGGCTCAAAAACAGAAATCGTAAAATGTCTGGGTCATGATTTACAAGTTCCAGCAAGCGCAGAAATTGTGCTGGAAGGATTCATTTACCCCAATGAAACAGCCCTTGAAGGTCCATTCGGTGATCACACGGGCTATTACAACGAGCAAGAAACGTTTCCAGTATTTACAGTTGAACGCATTACCATGCGACATAATCCAATCTATCACTCCACTTACACTGGCAAGCCACCAGATGAGCCAGCAATTCTAGGCGTAGCATTAAACGAGGTATTCGTACCGCTACTACAAAAACAGTTTCCAGAGATCACAGATTTCTACTTACCACCTGAGGGCTGCTCCTACCGCATGGCAGTGGTAAGTATAAAAAAACAGTACGTTGGTCACGCCAAGCGCATAATGTTCGGTGTGTGGGGTTTTTTGCGTCAGTTCATGTACACAAAATTCATTATCGTCACCGACGATGACGTGAATATCCGCGACTGGAAGGAAGTCATCTGGGCGATTACCACCCGCGTCGATCCAGTGCGTGACACACTACTCGTGGAAAACACGCCCATAGATTATCTTGATTTTGCCAGCCCTGTATCAGGGCTGGGCGGAAAAATGGGCCTAGATGCTACTAACAAATGGCCCGGAGAAACTACACGCACATGGGGCACGCCGATCATTATGGATCCAGTAGTGCAAACTCGTGTAGATGAAATCTGGAAAGATCTCGGAATTTGATCTTTATCTCGCCGAAAACCTATAGGGAAATCCCAATATGCAAAATCAGTGGATGCCAGCCCAATTCTGTCGGATTTCTTTACACATTCTTTAATATATGCTCGTATCTTGCAAGTATCCATCTTTATAACAACGAAATAAACATTATGGTATAGAAATTGCCTGCGAATCCGTAATGTATGATTAAAAGACATGTCGAATAGGTGGTATTGTGATTTCTCTCACAGAATTCCACTCTTATTGGTAATATATGATTAAAAGACATGTCGAATAGGTGATATTGTGATTTCTCTCACAGAATTTTATGCTTAATAACATTATTCTCTAAAGTCAATTTTACGTCACATGTGCTGTACTACAGAGTGCAGCAATTTAAGGAGCGTAACTTGACTATTAAAAAACATCAAAACGACAATATGGAAGATAAACAATCATCTGAAAGTATAGAAGATAAAACAAAATCTGTTGACCCTTCACGAAGACGTTTTACTAAGTCTGGTTTAGCTGCATCAGGGGTTATTCTCACCCTTGCTAGCCGGCCTGTACTGGCGAATGCTGTTTGCAAATCCCCCTCAGGGTTTCTTTCGGGCAATACTAGTACCCATATTGTGGAAATGTGCTTTGGCAATTACCCGGATTATTATGCCAATAACCCACAAGCGTGGTATGGGACACAATACCAACCAGGTACTTATAACAACCAAAAAGAAAATTCAAACAGTATCGGAAATTCAAGCAGTACAAATAATGTAGATAAATGGGTCGGCGGAACCCAATTTCAAGAAGCGTTCACTGGCAGCAGGCGATTCCCTGGAAGGTCCATGATGCAGGTGTTATGGATGGGAGACCCGATGGGTGCACACCTCTGTGCAGCATTACTCAATGCGGCCCTTGGACTGACACCACCATTGACTGAAGCAAGGATCGTGGATATGTGCCTAGAATACGAGACGAAGGGTTATTTCGAACCAATAGCGGGAGTTCATTGGCTCGAAGGAGATATTATTTACTACTTGCAAAGTTTAGCATAACTAAATCGCATTGATTTAAATTTTTTAAGCCTGCATCAGGGTGAACACTATTTGTACCTTAACGGTAAATTTAAAATGAAGTGGCAAATAATATCATCGGATCAAGCCCTGTATTTTCATTCCTGGGATAACGAATACGTCGTCTATAACAGCCTTTCCGGAGATACACACTTACTTAATTTGACCGCCAGTCGGGTACTGATGAAATTACAACAATCCCCGACGGATGCAATAACGCTTACTAAGTTAATTGCTTCCACAGATCAATCTGAATCAAATGCAGAAAAGGAACTCCAAATAGAACATCTTCTTGCAGAACTCAACACCCTCAATCTAATAGAGAAATGCCAGAATACGATTACTTACACCCCTCCATCTTGTAGATAAAGTAACCGTTTTTGTTAATTGCTTCGACAACGTTGTCGGTCGCGCTCTGGCTGTGGCAAAATCTGCATTCCTTGCTCGAAATTGCGGCATCGCCTTCGTCGATTGAAATTAACCAGTGTCTAGCGTACTCAATCGCTTTTTGATCGTCTTTTACCCTAGTAAATACATCAAAGTGCATTGTGTGGCCATCTTTAGATTTGACATAAGTATCATAGACATGAATTTGCATAATCTTTCCTCTAGAAATTTATAAAACGAGTATTTTACTTGTTTAGAGCGTTAAAGGTACTGGAACTGGTTTTATTTAGTCAAATTTTGAATTTGTTGTAAAGAAAAGTAGCAATAGTAAAAAGGGGTGGAAAATTTTCGGTTGGGTAAAATCTCCTAGCCATTTTCCCCTAATATGAGCCAGTACGTTTCATAAAAAAGAATATCAATTTCACTAAATCAATAAGGCTAGGCACTAAAATTAATTAAGAAACCGTTGCGTTACATTTTCCTCAAACCTACTGAATGCAAGCTATGGAACGACCAATTACAAGATTTGGACATGACGACACAGGAGATTGGATTGCGACTCTGAGTTGTGGGCATCTGCAGCATGTGCGGCATACCCCACCATTTATCCATCGGCCCTGGGTTACAACAACCGAAGGTCATAGCCTTTTCAATCATTAACTGACTTTAACCCAGCTTAATTAATCCGAATAAACCTATACAAATAGCCATTCTACAGGCATAATGACATTTATGGTGTTTTACCATCACCCCATACAGATATATATAAAAGGTAGCAATATGGTAGCAATGTGTTAGAAATAGCACATTAATGTGGAGGCGATATGTCAAAGGCTAAGATTACCAAAGCAAAGATTAACTTCACCAAAGCCAAAATTGAAGGATTGCCCTTACCTGAAAAGGGGTGGACGTATTACTACGACTTTAAGGTGCAAGGTTTAGGTATTGGAGTTGGTAGTACAGGGAAAAGGTCTTTTATCCTGTATCGAAAGATAAACGGTATACCTGAGAGAATTACCCTTGGGCGTTATCCTGATTTAACCATTGAGCAAGCCAGA
>SMXG01000041.1 GCA_004356775.1 Betaproteobacteria bacterium
AAAATTTATCCCGGTACGGTAGTTAGTGAGGAAATGTCAGAAAAGCAGCAGACTGAACAATGGATCGCGGGTGAAGCTGGGCTATGGTGTATAGATCCGATAGACGGCACCACCAATTTCGTCAACGGACTGCCTTATTTTGCCATTTCGGTAGCACTGATGCGCCACAACAGAAGTGTACTCGGTGTAGTTTATGATCCGGTGGCAGATGAAATGTTTCATGCTGAAAAAGGAAAAGGAGCTTATTTAAACGATAAAAAACTACCGATCAAGGAATACACTCCTACGTTAGGTGATGCTATAGCAAATGTAGATTTGAAACGACTTAATCGTAAGCTGGCAACTGCTATCTCTACTATGCCCCCATACTCCTCCCAACGTAATTACGGAGCCTGTGCATTGGAATGGTGTTTCACCGCTGCCGGTCGTTTTGACCTTTACCTACACGGTGGACAAAAACTATGGGATTACGCCGCCGGCTGCCTAATTTTAGAAGAGGCGGGTGGACACATGTGTGGTTTCGATCAGGACGATTTCTGGAAAGAGCCGCTGTGGCAGCGCTCTATAATTGCCGCACTGAATCCCGGCTTGTGTTTACAGTGGCGTGACTGGGTGCGCGTACACCGGTAGGGAGCCGCCGTAGGCGCTCCCGTAAAGCAAAATTATAACATTTTAGGGTGGACTACTCAATTGAAGATCATCATTCTGGGCGCGGGACGAGTTGGTACATCTGTGGCAGAAAGTCTGGTAAGTGAAGCTAACGACATTACTTTGGTTGATGTGGTCTCAGAAAGACTCTTACTACTACAGGATCATCTTGATTTGCGCACTGTGGTAGGTAACGCTTCCCACCCGTCAGTGCTAATTAAAGCCGGTGCCAAGGATGCTGACCTGATTCTGGCCGTAACTCAGAGTGACGAAACTAACCTGGTCGCATGCAAACTCGCCGCCACAATGTTTAATACTCCGACCAAAATCGCTCGTATTCACTCGGCCAATTTCCTTGCCTACCCAGAAATATTTTCACCGGAAAATTTTGGGGTTGATTTCGTTATCTGTCCAGAACAGATCATAACCGAATACATCGAGAAGCTAATCGAGTTTCCGGAAGCCTTGCAGGTACTTGATTTTGCCCATGGTAAGGTGAGTTTGGTTGCTGTGCGAGCGTTTCACGGTGGTCCTCTAGTTGGTCGTGAACTGCGAGAATTGCGTCAGCACGTGCCCAATGTTGACACGCGTGTGGCAGCAATATTCCGCAAAGACCGTTCCATTATCCCAGAAGGCAATACCGTAGTTGAAGCTGAGGATGAAGTATTCTTTCTTGCCGCAGCAAACGACATTCGAAGTGTGATGTGCGAACTACGACGAATGGATGAACCGATCAAACGCGTAATGATCGCAGGGGGTGGCAACATCGGCAAGCGCCTAGCTAATGCATTGGATAAAGCGCAGGGTAAAAACTACCAGGTCAAGCTTATTGAATGCGACAAGCGAGTAAGTCAGCATCTAGCCGCAGATCTACATCACACATTAGTTTTACACGGAGATGCTACTGATGAGGACTTACTGGAAAGCGAAAATATCGCTGAGATGGATATGTTTTGTGCGCTCACCAACGATGACGAGAACAACATCATGGCTGCACTGCTGGCAAAAAGTATGGGTGCGCGCAAAGTAATCGCGCTCATCAACCGTAGTGCATATGTGGATCTGGTGCATAGCGGCAGCATTGATATTGCCATCTCTCCTGCACAAGTTACTATCGGCTCGCTACTCGCACATGTTCGACGTGGCGATGTAGTTGCTGTGCATAGCCTACGACGAGGTGCGGCAGAAGCACTGGAACTAGTCGCTCACGGTGACGCCAATTCATCAAACGTAGTAGGGCGCAAAGTGGCTGATATTAAATTACCCAAGGGTGCTACTATTGGCGCCATTGTGCGCGGCATGTCGGCGGCTGAAAATCGAGGATGGAGTAATGATAAGCAGAGAGAAAAATCAAAAGATATACCATCTGATCATGATGCACAAGTGATAATCGCACATCATGACACAGTGATTGAAGCGGAAGATCATATTATTGTATTTGTGATTAACAAGAAATTGATTCGCCAGGTTGAAAAATTGTTTCAGGTTGGTATTGCCTTCCTGTAACAAGATCTACTGATGAATCGACTTTTTGCAGTGATCAATGTACTTGGCATAGTAATCCTGATATTCGGATTCACCCTGTTGGTACCACTTGGACTTTCGCTCTGGCTAAATGACACCGCACAGTTTGTTTACTATAAGTCCGCTGCAATTACTATTACCTTGGGTTTATTGATGTGGATAGCAACACGTAGCTACAAACGTGAACTACAGGTACGCGACGGCTTTTTACTGGTGGTGCTGGTTTGGTCGGTACTACCAGTATTTGCTACACTGCCGCTGCTATTGTATCTGCCAAATCTGAGTTTCACTAAGGCTTATTTTGAAGCTACTTCCGGACTTACTGCCAGCGGTGGTACGATCCTTACAGGACTTGACCTGCTGCCGCCTTCAATCAATCTGTGGCGTACTGAGATGGTATGGATGGGGGGGATGGGTTTGATTGTGCTGGCAGTGGCCGTCCTGCCGCTGCTCGGAGTGGGCGGCAGGCAGATGTTCAAGGCGGAAACGCCAGGGCCAATGAAAGACACCAAGCTAACACCGCGCATTGCGGAAACTGCCAAAGGCCTGTGGCTGGTCTATGCAGGAATAACGCTTGCTTGTGCCTCTGCATACAAGCTAGCTGGTATGACATGGCTGGATGCGGTGATGCATGCGTTTACCACCATTGGACTTGGTGGTTTTTCTTCCCACGATGCTAGCTTTGCCCACTGGAATTCACCGTTGATCGAAAGTGTTGCTATTCTTTTTATGCTAATTGCAGGGATGAATTTTGCCACGCATTTTTTGGTGTGGCGAGAGAAAACCCTCTCACCCTACCGCTACGACCCAGAAGCTGGCCTGTTCATTACCATCATTTTAGTAAGCTGCCTAATGCTTACCCTTTACTTGTGGATTATGGGAGTTTATCCAGATCTTCTCACTGCATTGCGCTATGCCAGTTTCAACACAGTATCGGTTGCCACTACCGCCGGTTATAGTAATACCGATTATAATTTGTGGCCAATTTTTGCGCCATTGTGGATGTTGTTACTTTGTTGTTTCTGTTCTTCATCTGGTTCCACTGGTGGTGGCATTAAGATGATCCGTGCCCAGCTTCTGTTCAAGCAGGTATTTCGTGAAATGATCGTAATCATGCATCCCCAAGCAGTCTCACCCGTTAAGCTTAGCAACAGCGTAGTACCGAACCGAATTGTTTACGCAGTACTGGCCTTCCTGTCCATCTATATCGCCAGCATCATCTCCATGACGCTAATCCTTGCCTTTAGCGGACTTGACTTTATAACGGCTTTTTCTACAGTCGTAGCATGTATCAACAACCTAGGCCCGGGACTTAATCAAGTCGGTCCTGCCACCACTTTCGCTGAACTCACTAATTTTCAGACTTGGATATGTAGCTTCACCATGCTGTTAGGACGATTAGAGCTCTTTACATTGCTTGTAGTGTTTATGCCTGCATTTTGGAGGAAGTAATTACAGAAATTTTCAACCCATGTTTTACAAAATTTTACCTAATGTCGCAAGGCTGATATGCTTAAAAGAAAGAAGTCACCAAAACTTGGAGACCAAATTCAAAAAATCTAAGGAGTAAAAATGAACGATACAGATGATTTGACAGGTGTTAAGGTCATGGTGATCGATGACAGCAATACTATCCGCCGCAGTGCAGAAATTTTTCTCACCCAATCTAAGTGCGAAATAATTTTGGCTAAAGATGGATTTGACGCGATGGCTAAAATTATTGATACTCATCCCGACGTTATTTTCGTTGACATTATGATGCCACGTCTTGATGGCTACCAAACTTGCACTTTAATCAAGAGAAATTCCCATTTTCAATCTACTCCCGTTATCATGCTATCAAGCAAGGATGGGTTATTTGATCGAGCTCGTGGCAGAATGGTTGGATCTGATGAATATTTGACCAAACCTTTCACCAAAGAAAGTCTAATAAATGCCGTACAGAAATATGCATTTAAGCGTAAGGCAACAGCTTAATCAAGTAACCTCAATATTCTGGTGATACAAAATAGGATAACCGAGCAGACTCGGTAAACCGTTTCCGCCTAGACTGTGGTTTGGACAAGACCTGCTTCGAATACGTATAAGTTTAAAATGAGTCGAAAGCCTATAGTTATTATCGGCAGCGGGCTTGCAGGCTACGCTGTAGTTCGTGAGTTTCGCAAATTTGATGTTAAAACACCTGTACTAATTCTTTCTGCAGACCATGGTGGGTTCTACACCAAGCCAATGCTGTCGAACGCTTTGGCTACAGGCAAGACACCCGCATCACTCTTGACTAGCAGCGCAGAACGTATGGCCGACCAGATGAACGCAATGATACGCCCGTATAGTCGGGTAATAACTATCGATCCATCGAACAAAAATCTTTTCTTACAAAATGGTGAAAAACTAAACTACGATCAACTTGTTCTGGCCTTAGGTGCAAATCAGATCCACCTCCCTTTAGAAGGGGATGGGATAGAAGAAATATTGTCAGTAAATGATCTAGACGATTACCGTCGCTTCCGTGATGCGTTGGCAACAAAAAAGGAAATAGCCATTCTAGGTACCGGGCTGATCGGTTGTGAATTTGCTAACGATCTTGCTGTAGCAGGTTATCATGTGCACGTGATCGACATTAGTGCTCAGCCTCTGGGTAGATTGCTGCCACAGGCAGGTGGCATTTTCCTGCAACGCAGGTTGGAAGCTACCGGTGTAGTTTTTCACATGGACACGACTACCCAACGTGTTGAAAGAGCAGGAGAAAGCTTACAACTAGCTCTTTCTAATGGAGAAATCATAAAAGCAGATATTTTTTTAACAGCGGTAGGACTAGCTCCACGCATTGCTCTTGCGAAAGCAGCAGGTATTGAGGTAAATCGCGGCATTGTAGTAAATCAATCACTGCGAACTAGCTACGAGGACGTTTACGCTTTAGGAGACTGTGCAGAAGTTGATGGTAGGGTACTGCCGTTTGTTATGCCGATCATGCATGCCGCACGCGCCCTTGCAGCGACCTTGACTAACAAACCAACCCCGGCACGCTACCCAGCTATGCCAGTGTTGGTAAAAACCCCAGCATGCCCAACCGTAATTTCACCTCCCAACCCCGGTGCAAAAGGTAAATGGCAGATAGAGGAAACTCAAGATGGTGTTAAGGCATTATTCCAAGACGAGGAAAACAAGCTACTCGGTTTTGCACTGCTAGGTGTGGCAGCTAAAGAAAAGAACTTACTTGCCACACGGTTGCCACTGGTAATGGAGTAATTCCAATTTTTGGAGTAGCACAAACTTAATCAGACAGATTTACTAGGATTTGAATTGATCTTAGGAAAAGAATAAAAATCATGTATCTAGATTATGTCGTACGCCAAAATAATATTGATCTTTAAAATAAAGGCTATTCAGTAGCGCTTATCATTGCATGTGAAGGGTGAGAATTGACATAAGCTACAGACAGAGTTAGATTCATACGTATGCGTGAATGAATTCATACTTCTACTTTTTGGATTGAGTTACACTGATAGGAGAAGATTATGCAGCGCAGGGATTTTATCAAACTAGCCGGGGCAAGTGCCGCCTTATTTCCGATTGCGCCATCAGTTTTTGGCAAACAAGCCAATCTTCCAAAGTGGAATAGTTATCGCCTGACTTACCAAGTCAATCTTCCAACAAAAGGCAAAAGGGCTCTTCTATGGTTGCCATTGCCGGATACGAACGATACGCCCCACCAGTTTTCTCAAGGCAGCGTGTGGAGTGGAAATGCGAAAACGGCTAAATTTCAAACCATTGCTAAAACAGCTTCCCCAGTATTTCACGCTGAGTGGCACGATGGTGGGCCGCGTAGAGTGACGGTAAGCAGCGTGGTCAAGACCCGTAATCGCTTTGTCGATTTGCGCAATTATTCTGATCGGGACAAAACCATAATTCCTGCGGATATAAAACGCTTCCTCCGGCCCACCAAGCATGTTCCGCTAAATGGTATTGTACGCATGACTGCTTTGTCTGTCACCAAAGATGCCAGCGCCCACACTCCTCTAGAAAAGGCTCGCGCCATTTACAACTGGGTGGTCGATAATGCCTATCGCGATCAGGCAACGCGTGGCAGCGGGCGAGGCGACATCAAATCCATGCTAGAAAAAAACAATTTGGGTGGCAAGTCTGCCGATCTCAATACGCTGTTCGTAGGTTTAGCACGGGCTGCAGGTGTTCCGGCACGAAATCAGTACGGAATCCGAATAGATGAATCAGTGACACACAAGTGTCTGGGTAAATTTGGCGATCTGAGTACTGCTCAACATTGCCGTGCGGAATTTTATCTCACTGACTTAGGCTGGGTGCCAGTAGATCCTGCAGACGTACACCAATTATTGCTAGATGAAAGATTGACACACAATCATCCTAAGGTAGTTTCGCTGAGAGAAAAACTGTTCGGTACGTGGGAGATGAACTGGGTGACGTTCAATCATTGCGATGACATCACGCTGGGTAATGGCAGCGTTGCGGGCAAGTTACCGTTTTTCATGTATCCCCACGCTGAAATCAGCGGAAAGCAACAGGACAGTTTGGCGCCGGCAGAATTCACTTACAAGATCATCTCGGCAAAATTGGTCGGTACTGGCGTCAAACTTTAGTTAATCACGGAACTGCTTCTTCTAACGTATATCTTCGCCTCCATCTGCGTTTCTACTGGGATTATGTCCGCACCTGTGGCCACCAGTTAAGACTTAGCTAATTTGAAAATTTATATGAAACTAAATACATCGTTCACTTGATCGCTGTATCTATCTAGCAATTGTTGGAAAGATCTCAATACCCTATTCCCCATTGATGTAAACAGCACATGTAAATCTTGTGGAATCTGTTGGTAAATTAATGACGCTTGTTCTGTAAGCTTATTCAGAACACAATGACCTGTCAGCCAGATACCATAAATAACTTGATGATCAGAATGATATCTTGTACTATAATTTATCAGGCAATTACTGGTTTAAGGTCAGTTTTTTCTTGGCTTAAGTGAAATAACTGCCTGGTTTCTGCTA
>SMXG01000042.1 GCA_004356775.1 Betaproteobacteria bacterium
CACAAATCTGTCAACAATCAAATATTCAACAAAAGGACGTTGCTCGATCAAATCAGAACTATTGGCACTATTGTAACAAGCCAGAAGCTATTATTCTTATATTAAAGAATGCCCGGACGGCTGGAAGAAATTTGCCCATCAATCTCCTCTTAAATAAAAGAAGAAAATGGCAGGTGCTTAGTATTGCCACCTACTCTTTAGCTGATAAAATCTAAGAATTGGTTTGGTGAGATGACCTCGTGCGTTCTGGAATATTACTCAATATTTTGTACCTGTTCACGCATTTGCTCAATTAATACTTTGAGCTCTATGGAAATTTTAGATACTTCTGCGTCTACTGATTTTGAACCGAGTGTATTGGCTTCGCGGTTGAGTTCTTGCATAAAAAAATCTAGGCGTTTGCCAACTACCCCACCTTTAATCAGAATCTGTTCAACTTCGTCTAGATGAGTTTGCAAGCGAGATAGTTCTTCGTCAACATCAATCTTACTAGCGAACAGAGTTATTTCCTGGCGAATACGATCATCGTCGCAGTTTATCATGGCATCACTCAGCCGAGCTGTAATTTTTTCCTGAAAGACTGTCAGCAATGCAGGGATACGCAGGGATGCTTTAGCTGCTAATCGACGCATTTTTGTTAAGCGTTCAAGTAGAAGTACCCTTAGTTTCTCGCCTTCACGAGCGCGTGCAGTAGTGAATTCATTTAGGGCAGTTTGTAGCAATTCTTTGCAAAGATTACATATATCCTCGGTAGGTAAAACATCGGTTTTCAGTATGCCGGGCCAGCGGAGAATGTCTGCTACTCCCAGATTATGTGAATCTGGTAGGGCTGTTTTCACAGTATGGTTTAATTCCAATAATCTTTTCAGCAAATCAGAATTAAGTTGTTGCATATTTTCAGTACCTAATTGCTGAGAGAAGCTCAAATAGCAATCCACTTTTCCACGATTTAATCGAGTGGACATAAGTTCGCGCATTGCAGGTTCCAGCGAACGGAATTTGTCTGGCAGGCGGAACTGAATGTCGAGATAGCGGTGATTGACTGAGCGCAATTCTAAATTCAGTAAGCCGTGAGGGGCTTCTTTGGTAACTGTCGCGTAACCAGTCATGCTGTAGATCATGGCTAACTTATCCACTGACGAGTTCTGAATACGTTAAAATAATGAGTATGGATCCTTACATGTACCATTATCGCAAAATATGTCCACAGTTGGCATACACTCTAATTCACAGATCTTCCTGATAACCTAGTCGTGATTATTGTTCTGTACCGTAATAGAAAAAACACGTCAAAGACTAAACACAATCATAAAGGTTTTCACAACTATGCGTTCTAATAATCGCACTCCAGTCCAGCTTCGCCCCGTTAAAATTACTCGCCATTACACAAAGCACGCAGAAGGTGCGGTGTTAATTGAGTGCGGCGATACCAAGGTGCTCTGCACTGCCAGTATAAACGAAAAAGTACCACTCTTTCTCAAGGGAAGGGGGGAGGGTTGGCTAACTGCTGAGTACGGTATGCTGCCACGCTCTACTACTGAGCGTATGCAGCGTGAAGCTACCAAAGGTAAGCAATCTGGGCGTACTATGGAAATCCAACGTCTTATCGGACGCGCATTGCGCTCAGTAGTAGATCTGAAGAAACTTGGCGAACGAACTATCCAGATTGATTGCGATGTAATTCAGGCAGACGGCGGTACTCGTACCGCCGGCATTACCGGTGCGTTTGTCGCGCTATATGATGCAGTGGAAAGACTATTGTGCCAACAGCTGATTGAAAGCACGCCGATACTAGATCATGTTGCCGCCATATCGACTGGTATTTATAAGGGTGTTCCAGTACTCGATTTAGATTATTTGGAAGATTCTTCTTGTGATACCGATATGAACGTGGTTATGACTGGCAATCTTCGTTTAGTAGAAGTGCAAGGAACCGCAGAAGGTGTTTCATTTAGTCGGCAGGAGTTGAATGATATGTTGGATTTAGCGCAGCATGGTATACAGGATCTAATTACAATTCAGAAAAAGGTGTTGGCAATAAACTAAGTTAGCTTGCAGAGATGAAGAAAATCGTTATCGCTAGCAACAATCCCGGCAAACTGCAAGAATTTCGCCATTTACTTGAGCCTCTTGGAATTCAGGTATTACCTCAATCTGCATTCAACGTCGCCGAAGTAGAAGAGCCTTACTATACATTCGTAGAAAACGCTCTTGCTAAGGCGCGACATGCCAATAAATGCACCGGATTGCCTGCGCTGGCAGATGATTCCGGAATCTGTGTGGATGCCCTGAATGGCAGGCCAGGAATCTATTCAGCGCGCTACGCGGGAGAACCTAAGTCAGATGAGCGTAACAATCAAAAGCTGATTGAAGTGCTAAGAAATCTGCCTGATCGTAATGCCCACTATTACTGCATTATCGTGTTGGTGCGCCATGCCGATGATCCACAACTCGTCATTACCGATGGGATTTGGCACGGTAGGATCGTCTTAGAGCCACGTGGTGAAAGTGGGTTTGGCTACGATCCCTATTTTTTTCTCCCGGATCTAGGTAAGACTGCAGCTGAGCTCTCGATAGAACAAAAGAATCTAATTAGCCACCGCGGCAAAGCGTTAGCACGGCTGACTGAACGTATCAAGGAATTCTATTAGGCCATGTTAGAAAGTAATCAGAAAAACCTGGCAGATTTCTGTAGGAACTAAATAGCATTCTTCATCAGCTGGATATCAATTTTACTATGGCTGCAATAATTACATCTTCTGACCTACTTAACTCTCAATCTCTGGGACTGAGAACACTTCCACCATTGAGTCTATATATTCACATTCCGTGGTGCGTGAAGAAATGTCCCTATTGCGATTTCAATTCACACGAAATTAATGGGGATGTCACTGTCCTGGAGGATGAATATGTGGCTGGGCTTACTCGCGACCTAGAAATTGCGTTGCCGCAGATTCGGGGTCGTAGGGTAGTCAGCGTTTTCTTTGGCGGCGGCACGCCCAGCTTATTCAGTGCTCGATCTATAGATACGATCCTAACCACTGTTAGGGCATTGCTACCTCTGGAACATCATGCCGAAGTCTCGTTAGAAGCCAATCCTGGTACATTCGAGGTACAAAAGTTTGCTGATTTTCAAGCTGCTGGAATCAACCGCCTATCTATTGGCATCCAAAGCTTTAACCCAATACACCTCCAAATGCTTGGACGTATACATAATAACAGGGAAGCACATCGGGCAGTAGAAATTGCGCAAAGGAATTTCGACAATGTTAACCTTGATCTGATGTACGCACTTCCTAACCAGACACTTAAGGAAGCCCACAACGATATCAAGACCGCATGCGCCTTTGGAGTCCAACACATCTCCGCCTATCACCTTACTTTGGAACCAAATACGTTGTTTCATCGCTATCCACCGTCGCTACCCGACGATGATCTATCAGCAGATATACAGTTGATGATCGAACAAACATTGGAGAGCAGCAACTACATAAATTATGAAACTTCTGCATTTGCTCAGTTTGGGTATAAGTCGAAGCACAATTTGAATTATTGGTTGTTCGGAGATTATCTAGGTATCGGTGCAGGTGCACACAGTAAAATCAGTTTTGCAGATAGGATCGTGCGGCAGATGCGCTATAAGCAGCCTAGGGAATATCTTGTCAAAGCAGCGTTGGGTGTAATCGTTTCAGATATGCTGATACAAGAGCAGCACGAAGTAAGCCTTGACGACAGACAGTTTGAGTTTTTGATGAATGCCTTGCGTCTCACCGGGGGATTTGAGACAAGAATGTTTCAGAAGCGGACTGGCCTATCGATCACGACCATCCAGCAGCAACTTGATGAAGCGGAACGGCGTGGACTCATGGTGCGTGATCATCAATGTATTATGCCCACTTCCACCGGGAGGCGATTTCTCAATGATTTATTGCAGATTTTCTTGCCAGAGAAAAGTAACATATAGAAAGAATGTTTATTTTGATTTGACAAATAAAATGAGGTTGCAATGAACGAACATCGAAGAAAGTACGCATTGATTCAGCGTGATGGCAGATAGAATACCCATAGGCATGTGAAGATACCAATGAAGAATCACTGGTACAATGAATCTGGAATTAGATATTTTCTCTTGAATACCAAATCCCAAACGTCGTGGCCTAAACGCAAACCGCGTTGTTCAAATTTAGTTAGCGGCCGGTATTCCGGATGTGGGGCGTAGTCCATTGTAGTGTTGGCGAGCCGAGGTTCATTACGTAACACTTTTAGAATTTGCATGGCGTAGTTCTCCCAATCGGTTGCAACATGGATATAACCACCAAACTTGAGGTGCTTGCATAGGAGATTGATAAATTCTGGCTGGATTAATCTCCGCTTGCGATGGCGCAATTTGGGCCAAGGGTCAGGAAAGAAAATATGTACCCCGTCGAGGCATTCTGGCAGCAACATTCTGTTCAACACTTCTACTGCATCGTACTGGATAACACGCAAATTAGTCAATCCAAGTTCTTCGATTTGTATCAGCAGACTGCCCACTCCGGGGGTGTGAACTTCGATGGTGAGGTAGTCGTTTTGTGGATGTGCCTTAGCGATGGCGGCAGTAGTTTCTCCCATGCCAGAACCAATTTCAAGATATTTTGGTGCGTTTCTGCCAAAAATATTTTCTAGGTCAAGCAGGTTTTCTGCAAATGGTATACCGTAATTTGACAGCAAAGTTTCGTAGGCGCGGCGCTGGGCATTTGAAATACGCCCTTGGCGAAGCACAAAGCTGCGAAGAATAGTGTGATGTTGTGACATTTGGAGAAAAGTAGGTAAGAAATTATGCAGCTTTGTTTTTATTGCTGGCAATGACGTTGTTTTTTGGTGAACTGGGGCTTGCGTTGTATGGTTGCTTTGCCATTCGCCCAGCCAGAAAGGCCTCACGCCCTGCCTCCACCGCTTTTCTCATAGCAGAAGCCATCAATACCGGATTTTCCGCAGCGGCAATGGCGGTATTCATTAACACTCCATCGCAACCAAGCTCCATGGCAATGGTTGCATCGGAAGCCGTACCCACACCAGCATCAACTATTACTGGAACCTTCGCATTGTTAATAATGATTTGTAAGTTCCATGGGTTTAAGATACCCATACCGGTGCCAATTAGTGATGCTAACGGCATTATCGCAACACAGCCAATTTCCTCCAGTTGCTTGGCGATTATAGGATCATCCGAGGTATACACCATTAAATGAAATCCTTCCTTCACTAGAATTTTTGCAGCCTTAATCGTCTCCAATATATTGGGATAAAGTGTTTTTAGGTCACCTAGCACTTCCAGTTTTACCAGGTTGTGACCATCAAGCAATTCACGGGCAAGGTGGAGAGTACGTACCGCATCATCGGCCGTAAAACAGCCAGCAGTATTGGGAAGCAGTGTGTATTGTGAGGGCGGCAGCAGGTCTAACAAGTTTGGCTCATCGGGGCTCTGACCAATGTTGGTGCGGCGGACTGCAATAGTGATGATTTGTGCGCCGCTAGCATCAATCGCTTCACGGGTCTGGGTGAAATCTTTGTATTTTCCTGTACCCACCAGAAGCCGTGAGGAATATGATTTATCGGAGATAATAAGAGTGTCCATAAGATTCTATGAGTTTTTTTGCAATGAGCGGTAGCCCTCCGCAGTGAGGAAACTTATCCTCCTCCTACCGCAATCACAATTTCAAGTTGGTCTCCATTTACCAACGTTTGCTCACCAAATTCGCTACGAGGAACGATTTGGCCGTTACGCTCAATGGCAATACGTTTGTTTTTTAGTGTCATACTCTCCAGTAATTGAGCCACACTCAATGTGGCATCAAAGTGTTGTAGCTGACCGTTGATGATGAGTTGTATCATTTTAAAAAGTGTTTGGGATCGGTTAAAATCAAGAACCTAATGCAGTGTTTATTTTAGCACGCGGGTGTAGCTCAATGGTAGAGTAGAAGCTTCCCAAGCTTACGACGAGGGTTCGATTCCCTTCACCCGCTCCACTTATTCCGATTATGGATAGGTACTTTAAACATACGCTAGCCCACTTGAATTTTACGAACTGTAGGGTTGTTCCTAAATTTTGTTTAACGTGCAACATTTAAACTTTTCTGTCCAGCTGATTCGTTGGCAAAGAGCCCACGGCCGACACCAACTTCCTTGGCAGAATACGCATGATCCGTATGCCATCTGGCTATCTGAGATCATGTTACAGCAAACTAGGGTAGCTACTGTCATTCCATACTACTTACGGTTTCTGCGATGCTTTCCTGACCTAAAAAGTCTTTCGCTGGCATCCCTTGACGAGGTATTAGCTTTATGGAGCGGCCTAGGCTACTACTCGCGCGGAAGAAATTTGTACAAAACGGCACGCTTAATCGTTAGCGATCATCACGGTATATTTCCACAAAAAATCGAGGTGATTCAACAATTTCCTGGTATAGGTCGCTCTACCGCTGCTGCAATAGAAGTTTTTGCTTATGGAAAACGATGCGCAATACTTGATGGTAATGTCAAGCGTGTTCTTGTTCGCTACTTTGGTATGGAGGGTTATCCTGGGGAGAAGAAGACGGAGGTTTTGCTATGGAAGAAAGCTGAAGAGTTATTGCCAAAAAATAATGTCAGGGGCAATATCGAAGCGTACTCTCAGGCCTTGATGGACCTTGGCGCAACCCTCTGTACCCGTACCAAACCAAAATGTATTGTATGCCCGATACAGCGAGAATGTGTTGCATTTCGGGAACATCGAGAAGATAAACTTCCTATTCCTAGGCCTTGCAAGCCATTGTTAGTAAAAGAGACAGTGATGCTGATGATAATAAGGCGTAGTGAGATTTTGTTGGAGCGACGTCCACTGACAGGTATCTGGGGCGGACTCTGGTGCTTGCCAGAAATGCCGGCGAATGAGAATGTTTTCCTATATTGCACTCAACGCTTTGGAATAAAAATAAAACTACTGGCTCATATGCCATCAATAGATCATACTTTTACGCATTTCAAGTTGCGGATCTATCCACGATCCTTACAGGTTGTTTCGCAAATCTCTAAGATAAGTCAGAGTGGACAAATATGGATATCATTTACTGGCGCGCTAGAGGCGGCAATTCCTACGCCAGTAAGAAATCTTTTAAACTCAAGCTGTTTCCTCAAATAAGTAAGTTCATAAAATGGATACATGGCAAGAATGGAGAAAGAAACGGCGTTTCGAGTTGCTAGCGCGCAGGGAAGCAGTTACCGAAGATGAGCGGTTTCACTGGAGTATGGAGATTACTACCTCATTGGAGCGCGGATTTCCAATACTATGGAAGAATACGGTTGGGTTTTACTGGCCCAATCGTGGAGAATATGATCCTCGTCCAGCGATGAATATTATCCAGGAACGCGGCGCGACCCTGGCTTTACCAGAAGTGGAGGATAAAAACAAACTGCTACGTTTTCGTAGATGGTGGCAAGAAGCCCCAATGAAAATAGACGCTTACAATATTCCTATTCCTGACAATACTGAATTGGTAATGGTGGGCGCGATGATAGTGCCGATGCTTGGCTTTGATGAGCAAGGTTATCGACTTGGCTATGGTGGTGGTTATTATGATCGTACACTTGCCGCGATTAATCCACGTCCTCTGGCAATCGGTGTGGCGTTTGAAATTCTACGGCTAGACAACATCTATCACAGACCACATGATATTACAGTGGATTTTATTGTGACCGAGGCGGGAATTTATCGGATAACTACTAGGGGAATGGTGATAATTTCTACCGAGAAGTGTGCATCAGAGAATATTTTGAATCAGCATGGGGCACCTTTCTAGACCAAGAAGACATGCTATTGGTATGGATCGAAGCTTTACAAATTTTCCGCTCCCCAGCGCGGCACAAGGAAATGTGCCACACCTAGATGATCGAGTATTCTCGCCACGACGAAATCTACCAGATCCTGCACACTCTTAGGATGATGGTAGAAACCTGGGTTGGCGGGCAGTATTACTGCGCCACAACGCACCAGCTTTTGCATATTTTCCAGGTGGATGGCAGAGAATGGCATTTCACGAGGCACCAGTATGAGCTTATGATTTTCTTTTAGCATCACGTCTGCCGCGCGTTCAATCAGTTTCTGTCCCAGTCCAGCGGCTATGGCAGCCAGAGTCCCCATTGTACAGGGGCAGATCACCATTGAGTCTGCCGGATTAGAGCCAGAGGCCACTGGCGCAAACCATTCTTCTCGACCAAATACGCGCAATTGACCTTCTGCGGTCTTAAAACGTTGACTGAAAAATCCTTCTGTTTCTTTGGCGCGAGATGATAGCGTTAATTTCATTTCCTGTTGTGCAACGATCTGTGCCGCTTGCGAGTACAGTAGATAAACGTGATTACCGTTAGCCAGAAGCATTTCTAGGAGGCGTATACCATAAGGCATACCAGATGCGCCGGTAAATGCAAGCGTAATAGTTCGTGGTGTATTCATCATTAGTGCAACAATCGACTACTCATTTTGAAGTATAACACCATGATTTGAAGAGTCCTCTAGAGGGCCCCTTTCTTTTGGCGAGACAGGCGATGCTGATTAAAAATAAACGGTTCTGATTAAAAGTTCAATTCTCGGTGCCGCACTAGAACTTGATTCTTTTTAGTAAAATACTCCGCTAGACGTACAGCAAAATATACCGAGCGGTGACGTCCACCAGTGCAGCCGATAGCTACAGTTAGGTAATTTCTGTTATCACGAATGAAACAAGGCAACCAGTCATCTATGAACCGTCTTATATCCTCGAACATACGGTTAACATCGACGTGTCCAGAGAGATATTCAATTACTGCATCATCAACTCCAGTAAGCGATTTCAACTGTTCTTCATAGTTTGGGTTGGGCAGGCAGCGTACATCGAACACTATGTCAGCATCTAGTGGAATGCCATGCTTGAAGCCAAACGACTGGAATAGGAGTGTCAGGCGCGAACGATCGAGGTTAATGAAGTCTCTAACCCAGGTGCGAAATGAGTTAGCACTCAAGTCGCTAGTATCAATGCAGTGTGCAAGATCCTTGACCTCTGCCAGTTTTTCTCTTTCTAACTGTATACATTCAAGCAGTGTAAGGTGGTCATCGCTTAAAGGATGGCGGCGGCGGGTTTCTGAAAAACGCTTAACTAGCGTATCGGTTTTGGCCTCTAGGAATAACAAGCGTATGTCAATTTCTTGTTGTTTCAAATCAGCTAACTGCTGTGGAAACAGGGGCAGCGTTTTACGACTTCGGGCATCGATACTGACTGCGACGTGTAGATAGTCAGATTTTTTAAAGTAAAGGGTAACTTCTCGCAACAGGTTGGCCGGGAGGTTATCGACACAATAATATCCGCTGTCTTCCAGTACAGTGAGCGCGATGCTCTTCCCGGAGCCTGCGAGACCGCTAATGACGATTAGTTGCATTTTCTTTTAGAGCGCGGAGGAGTTAGAGTATAGCAATGCGTAGATTCATAGTTCTGCAAATTTGTAGTAACTTTTGTGTCTTTATTTAGTCTTTTTGTTCTCCATCTCTTGTTCATGCCGCTCGAGAAAATTCTTAGTACTATCCATGCCACGTAATTGTAGGACATAGTTACGTACTGCTGCTTCAACCAGCACCGCTAGGTTGCGCCCTGCAGCAACCTGGATAATAATTTTGCGGATGCTTATGCCCATAATATCTTCATTGACATTGTTGATTGGAAGTCGTTCAAGCGCATTAAACTCAGCACTGCTAGATTTTTGTAGATGCACGATCAGTTTCAGATTTTTTCGGCGGCGTACCGCTGTTTCGCCAAAAATAGTACGAATGTCAAGCATTCCAAGTCCGCGGACCTCAAGAAAGTCACGCAACATTGCTGGGCAGTGTCCCTCTAGAGTTTCTGGAGATATACGGCGGAACTCCACCACGTCGTCTGCCACTAAGCCGTGGCCACGACTTACCAATTCCAGTGCTAATTCGCTTTTTCCAACACCACTTTCTCCGGTAATCATTACACCCATACCCAGCACATCAAGAAGAACACCGTGCATGGTGTCTGAAGGAGCCAAGACGCGCCACAGATAGGGACGTAACAGCCACATTATTTCCAAGCTGGAGCGTTCTGAACATAGTATGGGAGTATGAGTGGAATCGGCCAATGCACTTAGCGAATCTGGTATAGGGACATTTCCCGCGGCAATGATGCATGACATGTCGCTCTGGGCAAGTCGCTGCATATTATGCTGCAATGATATGGGATCAAGTTGGTTGAGATAGTCAGCTTCATCTCTGCTCAATACTTGTATCCAATTGGGATGGACGAAATTGAGATGTCCAATTACACCCTGATTAGTCTGAGAAACAGTTTCATCGAAAACTTGCCTATCACCATCATCTCTACCTGCCTTCCAGGTCAATCCCAGTCTTTCTCGATTTTCCTCAAATAGTTGCGTGATGCTGATTTGGGACATTTGGCATCCAATTTGAAATGAGCTGATGGGTCTCTGTCGCATCTTTGCTTATTAGTAAGCTTTCCCTAAAACTTTTATCACTGAACATTTGTGCCAATTCACTCAATATCTGTAAGTGCTGATCAGTTGCTTTTTCCGGTACCAGTAAGATGCAGATCAGGTCTACTGGCTTACCGTCTGGCGCATCAAATAAAATTGACTCCTTCATTTTGACAAACGCTGCAGTGGCTTTATATAGACCCTTGATTCTTCCGTGTGGAATTGCTACGCCCTGACCAAGACCTGTAGAGCCCAGTTTCTCTCGGGCAAATAAACTATCAAATACTTTGTTGCGTGCAATATGTAAAGTATTTTCGAATAACATTCCAACCTCTTCGAATACCCGTTTCTTACTGGTTGCTTCCAAATCCACAATAACATTTGATAGCGGTAATAATTGTGTAATAAGATTCATAAAATATTAATTGTAGTGTGCTTAATTTTTTAGAATTCTTTTTATGGTAGTTATAGATCGGATTCTTAAGTTAAACGATAGATATGAAGATGCCTAATCCAGTTTTTATGTTATGTTTTTTATAGCCTAGGATTAATTTCCGTTTAATCTGGCTGTTCTGATTCCTGGGTCTTAAGTGTGCTGTTATTGCGATGATCCACATTTTTTTCCTTGTGTTTGAGGATCTTTCGATCAAGTTTATCCGCCAGGTTGTCTATGGAGGCATACATGTTAGCGCTGTTGGTCTCGACAAAAATATTCTTGCCGCGCACGCGAACATTGGCTTCAGCATTCTGTTTTAGTTTCTCGACTGATAGAGTTACGTTGATATCAATAACGTTGTCAAAATGACGCTTTATCTTGGACATCTTAGCAGTAACATAGTCACGCATGGCGGGAGTAATTTCCACATGGTGACCGGTAAGGTTAAGATTCATCATGACTCCTTTATTGGGGCTAAAATGATTTACGAAGGTTGACCGAGGGGATTTGCATGAACTCTCGGTATTTTGCAACAGTACGGCGGGCGATCACAACACCTTGTTGCCCAAGAATCTCTGAAATATGCTGATCACTGAGTGGTTTCGTTGTATTTTCTGCATTTACCAATTGTTTTATCATGGCACGAATTGCAGTGGCAGAACAGGCGCCACCTGTATCGGTTGCTACATGGCTGCCAAAGAAATACTTTAGCTCAAAAGTACCGCGTGGTGTACGCATAAATTTCTGCGTAGTTATACGCGATACTGTTGATTCGTGTAAATCTAGAGTGTCTGCAATTTCTCGTAGCACTAATGGACGCATAGCAACTGCACCGTGCTCAAAGAATTGTCGTTGGCGTTCGACAATGGCACGTGACACTTTCAGAATGGTATCGAAGCGCTGACGCACATTCTTGATGAGCCACTTTGCTTCGTCTAGTTGGCTGAAAAGTTGCTGTGTTGGGTCGGTATGACTGCGTTTCAGAATACTAGCATAGAAGTGATTAATTCTGAGGCGCGGCATTGCTTCCGGATTAAGGTTAGTCACCCAGGTGGAGCTAGTTTTTGTAACAATCACGTCAGGTATGATGTAGTGAGCTACTGCGTAGCTGAATTCAGCACCTGGCCTGGGATTTAGGTGGGTAATGAGTGACTGAACAATGCGAAGACCGTTATCATCGCAGTGCAACAGCTTTTTGATTCCATTGAAATCTCGTGACGCCAGACTTTCCAGGTGATCATTTACTATCAGCAATGCTTGGTCGCGGTAGGGCGTGTCTTTCGGTAGAGCTTGTAATTGCATAACCAAGCATTCCTTCAAGTTGCAGGCGCCGACACCAGATGGGTCTAGATGTTGCAAACGTTCTAGCGCTATGTTTAGGTCGTCGATATCTATTTCGAGCTCTGGTGGAAGAAGACTAACAAGCTCATCAAGATCCTGAGCAAGATAGCCGTCATCATTTAGGCTGTCGATTAGCAGACCAGTGATCTTTTTATCGCGCTCTGTGATTTGACTAAGACTAAGCTGAAAATTAAGGTGTTCACGTAAACTGAGAGACTTAGATGACCGTTGCAGAAAATCATGTTCATCATTGTAATCACGCATGCTGCGAAAATATTCGTCGCTGCCAGACCAGTCAGGCTCGTTTGTCAGATTTGTTTTCACTTCAGTATCGGCCCCAGTAGCAGACATTTCCTCAACAGACTCTTCCTGGGGTTCTGACAAATTAGATGGTAGTGATTTCAACTGGCCCTCAAACGGAATATCCCGGTATTCGGTTCCGCTTTGGTCTGCTACCTCATCCATCTCCAACAAGGGGTTTTCCTGGACTATGCGTTCAATTTCTTGATTTAGTTCAAGTGTAGACAGTTGCAACAATCTTATTGATTGTTGCAACTGAGGTGTAAGTGTAAGATGCGGCGATAACTTAAGCTGGAGAGTTGGCTTCATAATTTTATGAGTTTCGGCAATCAGCCACAGATTCGCGCAAACTGAATCTTTGTTTCTACAGCCGGAAATGTTCTCCCAAATATACCTTCCTTACGTTTTCATTATAAATGATTTCATCAGGTATGCCGCTGGCTAATACACTACCTTCGCTAATAATATAGGCCCGGTCACAAATTCCTAATGTTTCCCTAACGTTATGGTCAGTAATAAGTACACCAATGTCACGTTCTTTGAGAATATGAATAATTTTTTGGATATCAAGTATAGCAATGGGATCTACCCCAGCGAATGGTTCGTCCAGCAAGATGAAGCGTGGTTGTGTCGCCAGCGCCCGGGCGATTTCTACGCGGCGACGCTCACCTCCAGATAGGCTCAATGCTGTGTTAGCTCTCAGATGACCGATACCAAGGTCATGCAACAAATTATCAAGATGCTGTTGTATTTCGTCTGGCTCGTAATTTTGTAGTTCTAGTATTGCACAAATATTGTCAGCCACAGAAAGATGCCTGAAAATTGAGGCCTCCTGAGGCAAATAGCCCAATCCAAGAAGAGCACGCTGATGAATTGGCATCTGACTCAAATTAAGCTCATCTAGGTATATGCTGCCGCCATCAAGTGGTAGCAATCCTACCATCATGTAAAAGCAAGTAGTCTTGCCTGCACCGTTAGGTCCTAGCAGACCAACTACTTCCCCACTGGAGACAGAAAGCGATATCTCTTGCACCACGGTACGAGATTTATAGCATTTCTTTAATTTGTTGGCTTTGAATTCACTCATTTTTTCAGGATTCTAAGGTGGCATTGAGATGCTATTGGCTTAGGATTTTCAATTTTTTTTCTTGTTCTTTGTCTGGATTATTACATGCACCCTACTATTAGGTTTGATTTTAGTTTTTGCTCCATTATTTACCTGAAAAAATTCTGTAGTTGCTTCGTAAGAAATATAATCTCCACGTACTTCATACAACCCACGTTTTAGCCGTGCTTGCTTGAAGAGTTCAACTTTTTCAGTCTTACTGTCATATTCCATGCGTTCACTCCAGCCCTCAATATATTCATTCATGCCATCACGTTTTTGTCGGAAACTAACGAGATTCCCGTAGGCAGTAACATTATGGAATCCGTCAGCATCCTCTTTTACTACCATTTTGTCAGAGCGGATAACTAGGGTTCCCTGGGTGAGCACCACGTTTCCGGTGAACACACTGATTCGATCTTCCGAGTTAGACCGGCTGGTATTTTCAACAGTAGCACGATCGGATTCCAGATAAATTGGCTTATCGCGATCAGCGCGTTCTGCCAGGACAGATCCTGCAAAAAGCATGCCCCAGAAAAAAATAACAAAGACAGATCTCATAATTTACAGTTGTGTTTATATGTCATAAAAAGCTTAGCGTGTTTTGTCATGGACGAATTTTACCTTTGACAATAGCCGAATGATTTGAGTATCATCATCATATTCCATGCCAACTGCATTAATAATGGTGTTGGCTTCGGTAATGGTTACAGGTTTATCAGTTTTTGCGATGTTATCGTTAGGAACAATGTGCAAGAAGCTGGTAACCATGGTCATTTTTCCTTCGCCTTTATTATGGCGCAGCACTTTAACATTGCCTCTTAGATAAACGTCGTTATTGCTAGACAGATTGGCTCGGTCTGCCCTTACTCGAATAATAGGCATACCTGGTCTGGCATTGATAAGACGGGGTTGTTCCAGGTAAGTAGTGTCGTTGTCCAGATAATGCAGCATTTTTTCTGCAGAAAGTGTTTGGTGCGCCCCGTTACTATGATTTACGATAAGAGCTGAGAAGTTTTCTATCACATAATCAGGATTACGGCGCGGATCACCATCTTGTCCTGTAGATGGTGGTCGTACTGTCTTATCCAGCCAAAATGTGAACACCGCAAGTAAGATGATTAGAACCATAGGAAACTTAGTCGGCAGGCTATTGATCATATAAGGTATGTCTCTAATTGGGTATCGAGTGTACCTTGCGCATGCATCACCATTTCGCAAACCTCGCGCACTGCACCATGTCCACCTTCTAAACGGGTAACGTAATGCGCTTGTTTTTTTACCAGCGCAGGAGCTGAAGGAACACAAATAGAAAGGCCGCAACGTATCATCACTGGTAGATCTATTAAGTCGTCGCCAACGTAAGCGCAGGCGGAAACATCAAGCCTTAGCTTTGTCAGAAGCACCTCGAATACTTGTAGCTTGTTTTCTGTGCCCTGGTAGATGAGCGGTATACCTAAATCTTTTGCCCGTAATTCCACACAACGAGATTTTCTGGAAGTGATAATAGCAAGGTCAACCCCGCTTGCTTTAAGCATTTTCATGCCGTGGCCATCGTGGTTATTAAATGCTTTAAACTCCTCGCCATCATCTGTAAGATAGAATGTGCCGTCAGTAAGCACCCCATCCACGTCGAAAACTACAACCTGGATTTTTTTAGCCTTCTCCAACACTTCTTGCATCGATACCCCGGCAAAAATATTCGCTCAGGATTGTTCACATAATTAATCAAATTAAACCAAAGCATTACTCGCACATATGGGTGAGCGGACCCATGCTGCAACCGCCTCTGGAATGAAAGCGGTGCATATTTCCAGCATTAAAATATTTTGCCCAAGCACTATCATGGCATTGCTGGGCATTTGCCTGACCGTAGTTTGGGAAAGGCTCAAATTAAAATTATACCAGAATTTTCCAGTGGGTCTTCCAACATGAGCGAAATTAAAATTGAAGCCGTTTGCAATGGGTTGTAAATAGTCTACATGATCTAGCTGTCCATGTTTACCCTACTATGGTCAGTTCTACCTTTTCCATTAATACCATAGCATTTTTTTGAGATGTAGTTACTGCAGAAGCAATGCTGGTATAAATAAAATAAATTTGTTCGGTCTCTTTTTAGCAACAAATAAGTATTGTTCAGAAGGCCTTTAGTATCGTGAGTTGAATCGGTATAATGCACATCCTGTGGGTCGTTAGCTCAGCTGGTAGAGCAGCGGACTTTTAATCCGTTGGTCGGGAGTTCGATCCTCCCACGGCCTACCAATAAATCAAATACTTAGGTTTAACCACTTTGGTCTTTCCCCCGCCATTGCTACCATATTGCTACCTTGCGGGTAAATAAAGCATTAAAAACCGTCATGGATACGGATAATAATATGCCAGATATTCGGAGCTAGGGTAGCAACACCAGCCCTACATATATCCGTACTGTGTAGGCTAAAATGAGAGAAACTCGTCCTTATAGATTCTAGATTCGAAATTAGAAACGAGGGGGTGCGGTTAGTTTCGGATTGGGATGGGGGGTGTATCAATAGGTACTACATATACTTACATCGACTTCAATTTTGGCGCAAAAAATTTTTCAGAAATAAAATCTTTGAATGTCTCTTTGAATGTCCGCTTTTGGCACAAAGCAGACGTTAAGGCGTATAGCCTTATATAAATTTCTGCAATAAATCTCTGCACGTTAACTTTAAAGTATCTGGAAATATTTATTTAACAAAGGAGCGAATAATGGCATTAACAAAAAAACTTGGCGCAGAATTTATTGGTACGTTTTGGCTTGTACTTGGGGGATGTGGTAGTGCTGTTCTCGCGGTTACATCTCCAGATGTAGGTATTGGTTTATTGGGCGTTTCCCTGGCCTTCGGACTTACTGTATTAACAATGGCATATGCTATTGGTCATATATCTGGTTGCCACCTTAACCCGGCTGTTTCAATTGGTATTTGGTCAGCTGGAAGATTTCCGGTTGCTGAACTTGGTCCATACATCGCCGCACAAGTACTAGGTGGTCTTGCAGGAGCAGGAATATTATATGTTATTGCTACCGGGCAAGCAGGTTTTGATGTGACAGCGGGTTTTGCATCAAACGGTTATGCCGAACATTCTCCTGGTGGGTATAGCCTAACTGCTGCGCTAATAACTGAAATAGTTATGACTTTTATGTTCTTAATAATTATTTTAGGTGCAACAGATAAACGCGCACCAAGTGGCTTTGCTCCCATTGCCATTGGCCTGGGAGTCACGCTTATATGCCTTATCAGTATTCCCGTTACTAATGCATCATTTAATCCAGCGAGAAGTACTGGCGTTGCAATATTTCAGGGAGATTGGGCGGTTTCACAATTATGGCTTTTCTGGTTCGCTCCAATCTTAGGTGCTATTTTAGCTGGAGTCGTCTATCGGTGGTTCGCTACTGGGGAAAATACCTAACAAAATATGTGTCGGGCCAGCTTAAAGATAGCTGTTTTTCATGGTGGTATCTGATGTTATTTTAGTTATAAAGAAGATGTTGAAAAATATTTTCTTTCTATTCAAAGTGGCGAATACTTGAATGTCCGCTTTTGGCACAAAGCAGACATTCAGCCAAGTAGAAGAACATACATATGCCATATTGTGTTATGCTATTACCTTATATAAAGATACTTGCATATAACAAATGACACTAATACCTTTAGAGCGCAAAGAACGCATCTTAGAAGACGCAAAAGACCGTATCTTAAAGAACCACACTTTAGAACAAATAGCCAAATCTCATGGTATTACTAAACGAACTTTAAACACCTGGTTAATGTAATTGGGTGATGAATATCAAGAACTTAG
>SMXG01000043.1 GCA_004356775.1 Betaproteobacteria bacterium
CCGTGATCTTGGAGACTCTTTTCTGCGATCATTTTTAGCTCCGGCACAATCTCGATGCTGTAAACATGCCCACCTTTCTTGGCCAACAATGCGGTCAAGTAACCGCTTCCGCTACCCACTTCCAGAATCCTATCGTCTTTTCTAACCTGCAATTCCTGTAAAATACGCGCTTCCATCTTGGGAGCAAGCATCACTTCGCCGTGCCCCAAAGGAATTTCCATATCTACAAACGCTAGGGAGCGATAAGCTGGGGGGACAAATTCCTCGCGCCGCAGCTCCAAAAGCAGTTTGAGGACTTCCGGATCTAGCACATCCCATGGACGAATTTGCTGTTCCACCATATTAAACCGAGATTGTTCTAAATTCATATGTATTTCCAGATTAATTCTTCTCGTATACTTGCAATTATTCCATATTTCCTTTAGTTTTACAGAATGAGCTGGGGGTCCACTTCCAGATGTGTCTGGAAGATTGGTGAGAGAGTCCCTTAACACCTGACACGGGTAATGCCGCCGTAGGGAAGCTGGAGTTTTAGCCCTCCAACTCCTTAAGGCATCTTAAAGGAGCGTACTATGAATTCCGTAGTTTTGAACCCAACCAAATTTTCAAATCGGACTGCTCAAGTAGATGATGCAGCGATCAAGCCTTTACCTAATTCCCAAAAAATATATGTGCAGGGCTCTCGCCCAGATATTCAAGTGCCAATGCGCAAAATTAGTCAGTCTGATACGCCTACCAGCATGGGTACAGAAAAAAACCCACCAATTTACGTTTATGACACTTCCGGCCCTTATACCGATCCTGCAGCTAAAATCGATATCCGTGCTGGTTTACCCATGCTGCGCGCTAAATGGATAGATGAGCGCGGAGATAGTGAAATCCTTTCCAACCCTGCTTCTGTTTATGCTAGAAAACGTCTAGCCGATCCCAAACTCGCAGAAATGCGCTTTAACTTAAAATACCACCCACGTTGCGGAAAAGCAGGAGCAAACGTGACACAAATGCATTATGCTCGTCTTGGCATTATTACGCCAGAAATGGAGTACATTGCTATACGGGAAAATCAGCTTTGCGAAGAATTTACTGCACAGCACCACAAATTTCTTAACCACCAGCATCCCGGAAACAGCTTTGGTTTATCTCGTCCCCAGTACATCACGCCGGAGTTCGTACGAGACGAAGTAGCACGAGGTCGTGGCATCATTCCCTCCAACATTAACCATCCTGAATCTGAACCGATGATTATTGGGCGTAACTTTCTTGTGAAAATTAACGCCAACATCGGCAACTCAACACTTGGCTCGAGTATTCAGGAAGAAATTGAAAAAATGACATGGGCTATTCGTTGGGGCGGAGACACGGTAATGGACCTTTCTACCGGAAAAAATATTCATGAAACTCGTGAATGGATCATTCGCAATAGTCCTGTTCCTATTGGCACCGTGCCAATTTATCAGGCACTGGAGAAAGTAGATGGCAAGGCTGAAGACCTAACTTGGGAAATTTATCGTGACACTTTAATTGAGCAAGCAGAGCAAGGAGTTGACTACTTCACTATCCATGCAGGGGTAAGACTTGCCTATGTTCCGATGACGGCCAAACGTATGACTGGCATCGTATCACGAGGTGGTGCAATCATGGCCAAGTGGTGCCTTGCGCATCACCGAGAAAGTTTTCTTTATACCCGCTTCGAGGAAATCTGCGAAATTATGAAAGCTTACGATGTGAGTTTTTCGTTGGGCGATGGCTTACGCCCCGGTTCAATTTATGACGCTAACGACGAAGCACAATTTGCGGAATTAATAACCCTTGGTGAATTGACTCAGGTCGCGTGGAAACATGACGTGCAAGTAATGATAGAAGGTCCTGGTCATGTTCCCATGCATCTCATTAAGGAGAACATGGACATGCAGTTAAAATATTGCGCCGAGGCACCCTTCTACACGCTAGGCCCTCTCACCACTGACATCGCGCCCGGCTATGACCACATTACTTCCGCTATCGGTGCCGCCATGATTGGCTGGTACGGTACAGCAATGCTGTGCTATGTCACGCCCAAGGAGCACCTTGGTCTGCCTGATAAGGATGATGTGAAAGATGGAATCATAACTTACAAAATTGCTGCTCATGCGGCCGATCTAGCAAAGGGTCACCCCGGAGCACAAACCCGTGATAATGCACTTTCCAAAGCCCGTTTTGAATTTCGTTGGAACGACCAATTTAACCTCAGTCTCGATCCCGATAAAGCGAAGCAATTTCATGATGAAACCCTGCCACAGGAGGGCGCCAAACTTGCCCATTTCTGTTCTATGTGTGGGCCACATTTTTGTTCGATGAAAATTACCCAGGATGTCCGTAACTATGCGGATAGTCTAGGCGTTAGTGGAATCGAGGCATTGAAAAAAGGTATGGAAGAAAAATCTATTGAGTTTGTAAATAAAGGAGCTGAGGTCTATAACAAGGTATAGCCATTCTGGCACCACGTACCGGCACTCCTTTTCTTGATTCAAAGCAAAAATTCAGTGTGGATTAACATATCTATCCATGAAGAATAAACTAATTGAATTGTAACCAATATCCTCAAACCGAGGTGAGTTGTGTTTTTCCAACAAGATTTGGACCTATTTGGATTCATTTGTGTTTATCCGCAGCCAAATACTTTTCCCAAGATAATCGTGCATGGACTGGCTTCTACTCACCAAAGCATTGATCCTTGGCATCGTTGAGGGTCTAACCGAGTTTCTACCGATTTCCTCCACTGGACATCTTATATTGGTGGGCGATTTACTCGATTTTAATGACGAGAAAGGTAAGGTTTTTACGATCGCGATTCAATTAGGCGCTATACTGGCTGTGTGCTGGGAATATCGTACCAAGATTGGCAAGGTGGTGGTTGGTATTGGATCACACGAAGATTCCAATCGCTTTGTGTTGAATCTATTTATTGCATTTTTACCTGCTGCAATACTGGGCTTGCTGTTCATCAAGACCATCAAGCAACATCTATTTCACCCGATATCAGTTGCGGTTGCTTTTATCGTCGGCGGAGTACTAATTCTGTGGGCCGAAGGTAGAAAGCATGTGGTAGATGTAGAACATGTGGAAGACATGGGCTGGAAACATGCCCTGAAGATAGGACTAATACAGTGTTTCGCATTGATACCAGGCACCTCCCGCTCTGGCGCCACCATCATCGGCGGATTATTTTTTGGTTTGTCACGTAAAGCCGCTACCGAGTTTTCTTTCTTCCTGGCAATTCCTATCATGTTTGCCGCTACGTTCTATGATGTTTACAAACATCGCGAATTTCTTCACTTCGACGATATAGGTATATTCGGTATTGGCTTCGTAGCCGCATTCATTAGTGCATTACTGGCAGTACGGGGATTGTTGCGCTTTATCAGCCATCATGATTTCACGGTGTTCGCTTGGTATCGCATTATGTTCGGAATAATTGTTCTAGTTACGGCTTACTCCGGACTTGTAAAATGGTCAACTACTTAACCGTGGCAGGATCTCGGGTATATAAGCTTAGCTTTGTACCCATGGCAAACTCATCGCTTTCCATCCTCCCTTGACACCGCGGTGACCGTTCGTGTCTTTATCCCCCTCAAAACCTTCGAGAATGTTGTAGCAATCCGGATAACCTGATTCAGAAGCAGCTACGGCGGCTTGGTTCGAACGATCGCCACTACGGCATATAAACATCACGGGTGATTCTTTGGGCACCTGGCGTGAGAGATCATCAAGAAAGTTGGGATTAACCTGCATGCCTGGATAGGATTGCCACTCAATCTCGATTGCACCTGGGATCCGTCCCACCCAATCCCACTCTGCTTTTGAGCGCACATCTACCAATTTGACACCATGGGCTTCCTGTAAAAAAGTAAGCGCCTCTGCTGGAAGAAGTGCGCCTTCGTAAGACAGATTCAATTCCTTAGCTCGTTGTTGTGCCCTTTCAAGTATAACGGTAATTGTTTCCATATATGTTCCGATAGTTAAGGATTAAAAAGTGTAATGTTATTCCATTTCTATTATCGGTGTTTAGAAACCCTGATAAATGGATTATTCTACTAGGGTTATAGCTACCTCAAATAATAAATTACTGCTTAATTGTAGGAATTTGTAAGAAATGTCTTATGCTATATTTTTAATTTGTTTCAGATGATAACATCACTCGTCCTGATATAATTCTATATGGGGCGTTTCGTTCTTATCTTGTGCTATGTAAGATAGTAAATCTAGTCCGGAGAAAAAATGGCAGCAGCCGATGTTTTGAAAATGATACAAGATAACGAAGTAAAGTTCGTTGATCTACGCTTTACCGATACTCGTGGCAAGGAACATCACGTAACTGTTCCGGCACATACTTGCAATATTGACAAGTTTGAAGACGGTCACTCATTCGATGGTTCTTCAATTGCTGGCTGGAAAGAGATTCAGGCCTCCGATATGCTGTTGATGCCTGACCCTGACACCGCCAATATGGACCCGTTCATGGATGAAACCACTCTGCTTCTCACCTGTGATGTGGTTGAACCTTCAGACGGTCAAGGTTATGACCGAGATCCGCGCTCGCTGGCACGTCGTGGTGAAGCCTATCTCAAGTCAACTGGTATTGGTGACACTGCCTATTTTGGCCCAGAGCCCGAGTTCTTTATTTTTGACTCTGTAACCTGGCACGCTGACATGTCAGGTTGCTCAGTAAAAATTGAATCCGGGGAAGCAGCCTGGAGCTCAATAGAAAAATATGAGGGTGGTAATATCGGCCACCGTCCCATGGTTAAAAGCGGTTATTTTCCGGTCCCGCCTGTTGACTCTTTACAGAATATCCGTTCAGCTATGTGTCTCGCACTTGAAGAAATGGGCGTGGAAGTGGAAGTCCACCACCACGAAGTAGCTACTGCCGGTCAGTGCGAAATTGGTACAAAATTCAGCAGTCTGGTGAAACGAGCTGACTGGACTCAGGTGTTCAAGTATGTGGTACATAACGTCGCTCATTCTTATGGTAAAACAGCAACTTTTATGCCCAAGCCCATTGTTGGTGACAACGGTTCCGGGATGCATGTACACCAGTCAATATGGAAAAATGGTCAGAATTTGTTTTCTGGAAACAGTTACGCTGGCTTGTCTGAGATGGCCCTGTTTTACATTGGTGGCATCATCAAACACGCCAAAGCTCTGAACGCCATTACTAATCCCGGTACAAATTCCTACAGGCGATTAGTTCCCGGTTTTGAAGCCCCTAGCAACCTTGCGTACTCGGTGAGCAATCGTTCTGCAGCAGTGCGTATTCCTCATACCAATAACCCCAAGGAACGACGTATCGAGGCACGCTTTCCTGATCCCACTGCTAATCCCTATCTCGCGTTCACTGCGTTAATGATGGCCGGATTGGATGGTATTCAGAACAAAATTCATCCAGGTGACCCCGTGGACAAAAATCTCTATGATCTGCCTCCCGAAGAAGCGTCTAAGGTTCCAAACTCCTGCGCTTCACTGGATGAGGCGCTTGAAAACCTTGACAAGGATCGTGACTTCCTTATCCGTGGAGGCGTGTTCTCCAACGACATGCTTGATGCCTACATCGACCTAAAAATGGAAGAAATCACACGCTCTCGCATGACAACTCATCCGATTGAGTTTGATATGTACTACAGCCTGTAATCTTTTACTAAATCTAGACACATTCATCAAACCTTAAGTAAAAGACGTACCGAAATTTGGTTATTGAAATTTATTTATTTTACGTACTTCTGCTAAAGTATAGAAAGTTCTCATACGATTGCCTGAGAATCTACGAAATACGAGTTACCCTCACCTTCTCTAAAAACACTGTGATGGAGTAGATATTCAGCCCAATAAAATAATCATGCACTTTTAAAAAAGGGCGCACCAGATTTATCATTAATTTGTCTTCCTAAGCCCTGAATGAGAAACCTATCAGTTAAGTATCATGTATTCGGATTAATTCTTCGACATACCCCTTTCGCATCCAATATAGTCCCCTTTGCACATTCAGACTATTTAAATCTTTAACGAGTAGATCTCTGACACGGAATGAATTTACCTCGTGATTTATGGACAGGAAGATATTTGTAGATGCTTTAATTTTTTCCCAATAAGCCTGGGCGACGTGGAAATCCATCTCTGGCAAACTATCAACATTTAAGATCAGGTCGTATGTTTTACTTTCAGCTAAGAATGTATCGGGTGTAATTATCTTGACTCTATTTGAACTGTTTTCAAACAGTTCACCATCAAGATGAATGTTCTCCTCGCCAAGTGTTCTCCCTAAATAATATGCTTGAGCTATAGTTGAAATTGGAAGATCTACAATCGTATAGTCTTTTATTTCTAGCTCATAAGCATAAAATGCTGTACGACCCAGCCCCGCTCCAATTTCAAGAACACGCGGATTCTGGATTCCATCTACCAGCTGTTTTATGCGCCATGCTTGATAAAGTGCTTGCGGCACCCGATAAGAAATTACTCCTCGAGAAGAGCCTACTCCATGTTCATTTGCAAATGGATTAGGCATAGAAAATGGCATGCATACCTTGTCTAATTCGGATAATACATTCTCAGTCTTCCAAAAACTTCTATATTCTAATTCACTCTCTGGATTATCCATAGAAACCGCCCCGACTGATTCGGCAAATCTTACTAGGCCATCAAGGCATACTTTCGCATAGGCTTTCCGTACTTTTTTATTACGAAAAACGTGCTGAAAAGATTTGGTTAACAAGTCAAAGCCGTAGAACAAATCGCTAATTTCAGGTTTTCTGAGCATTTCGGTTACTGTTTTCTCGTTCCCATCGATTAGTGCTTGATGGATGGGTTGGTGATATGTGGTAAAGAAAAATTTCCACATTGACTTACCTAGATCTGTCTGGTTCGCTCTTTGGTAGGCCGCAATTATTCTTTGTATAAGCTCTTTGTCCTCAACCGATCCATTTGCAATACCTGTTGCAGCGGCTGGACTAGCGTCTAGCAAACTTTCTGAGTGAAATAGACGCGTGTCAGAGTAAGCGAGAATTTTTCTAGCCCTCCACAAATTGCGCATTCTATGAAGAATTCCCCGCAGTCTGGCTTTTGTACTTACTTTCATATTTTCCTTTCAAACGGAATTAAAAATATGGCGTAGGTCCAGTTTCAAAGCACCATAATCAGTGGTAGCTCGCTAAAGCGCAACACTTCCAGAGGATACATCAAACGCTTCTATATGCTACGCCTTACAAGAACTATAATTAAAGCTACTAGACAATTGTAGCTTCTTTTTTATTCGTGCCTAAAAAATAGCAATGATTGGATACACGTAAGTAGGAGACCTAGTAACCAGATTTTTTCTCCTAAATTAAATAATAGTATCGAAATTAGCATGGCTTCTTGTGGCAAGTTACTAAATCCTGATAGTAAATTATAAAAGTTATAAAAGGGCATAGACTTCATGCAATTTTATATTTCTCCTATAGGATTTCATTGATAAAATATCTGTACTTGCCTGTGTATGATCTGATTCAAAAAGGAAAATACTTGATGAACGGTTTTGCTGTTTCATGGGTTGCTGTTTTTTTATTGGTACTTACCGGTTGCTACAAAGGAACACCTGGTAATACAGATAAAATGGAAGCGCCAGTTGCATTGGGAAGCGAAATAACGCTTGAAACAGAACTACCAGCTTTGCTGACAGAGGGATTAACACCAGAAGAAAAGTCTAGGCTTACTAGCGAGATACTGCCAAATGCCCCAGCCGATGAACCAACGCGAGAAGAGAAATTCCTGAAATTGAGAAAAGATGCCGATGCTGGTGACGCTAAAGCTCAAAATAGTCTTGGAGTAATGTATTTCACAGGTGAAGTTATATCTAAGGATGCTTCTGGAAAAATCACGAGCAACGATACAGCTACAGCTGCAGCGTGGTTTCATAGATCTGCCCTACAAGGTTATGCCGAAGCACAATTTAATCTTGGCTTGCTATATGCTAATGGTGAGGGTGGTTTAACCAAAGATGCCGATAAGGCTGTTGCGTTTTTTCGGAAAGCTGCCATCCAGGAAAATGCGGATGCACAAAATAACCTTGGCGTTATGTA
>SMXG01000007.1 GCA_004356775.1 Betaproteobacteria bacterium
ACGTATGGGGAACATAATTGATGATCTACTCCAATTATCAAAGGTCAGCGCAAGCAAGATTAAAACTAAATCCGTTGATTTAAGCCAACTGGTTCATTCAATATTGACGGAGCTCCCAGAAACTGAAGCTAATCGCAAGGTAGAACTCGAAATACAAGATGGAGTTTTTATCGATGCGGATCCACGTCTTTTTCGAATTGTGCTAGAAAACCTTATAAGTAATGCTTGGAAGTTTACGGGAAAAAAAGAGAGCACGATTATCCGTTTTGGTGTTAAGGAACAGAATGGTGAACAGGTGGTATTTATCAAAGACAATGGGGCTGGCTTTAACGTAAAGTATACTCATAAACTATTCGGTGCATTCCAACGACTACATAGTACGACTGAATTTGAAGGCACTGGTATTGGTCTTGCCACGGTATTGCGCATTATGAATCTTCATGGTGGGCGTATCTGGGCAGATTCGACCTTAGGTGAAGGCGCAGCGTTTTATTTCGTCGTTCCGCCCTCTCGGTAAAGTAGTAGACGACCAGCTAGAGGTGAAGCATAAATTGAGTACAAAAACCACAGATAAAGTAATTTTGCTGGTGGAAGACAATCCTGATGATCGGGAACTTGCACTACTGGCATTCAAGGAAGCGAACATTACAAACAAGATCATTGTTTGCTGCGATGGTGAAGAGGCTTTGGATTATCTATTCGCAACAGGTGCATATGCCGACCGGGATGTTCGTATTATGCCTGAGGTTATGCTTCTTGACCTCAAACTCCCTAAAGTTGATGGTTTTGAAGTACTAAAACGAGTACGAGAGGATCCTAGGACCAAATTACTTCCGATAGTGATCCTTACCACCTCATCAGAGCAGAAAGACCTAGTTAAAAGCTACCAGTTAGGCACCAATAGTTACATACGTAAACCAGTTGATTTTGGCAAATTCATTGAGTTTGCCCACCAGTTTGGGTTGTACTGGTTAGTTTTGAATGAATCTCCGATACGTAGAGGCATTAGAAGAGAGAACTAAAAGATTCACACATAATTGCCCTGGCATTCCATTCATCATAATTGCCAACCTGTTAAATGAATGATTCATATTACTTGATAGAAATTGCCTGCCACTCATTTAGCAAGCCAGCTCAGTTATTGGTAAAATACTAAAAATATCGCTTATGTTCGTATAAAGTCATAGGGAATCAGTGTTCATGTACCGTTGTTTCTTGCGTTGATATCAATCATCATGGCATATGCGAAATGATCAATTTTGCCAATTTATTAGAACAACGGATTAGTTTAAATTGCACTGTTTACTCTGAATAAGCACTCCACTCATGGTGTATAAGAATATGGAACAGCAGACTTTGCGCGTATTAATGATTGAAGATTCGGCGGATGATGCAGAACTGATTTTGCACACTCTTAGGGAAAGTGGATTTACGGTTCACTGCTTACGCGTTGAAACCATTGAAAGTTTACGGAATGCGCTGAGTAGCGAAAATTGGGATGTCATTCTATCTGATTACAACCTGCCCGATTTTGACGCTGGAGAAGCATTAACACTGCTAAAAACACATAATCTAGATATCCCACTGATTATCGTGTCAGGCTGTATCGGCGAAGAAGTCGCTGCATCTTTAATGAAAGCAGGAGCACACGATTTTGTAATGAAAGGTAGTACTGCGCGGCTAGTTCCAGTTGTACAACGTAGCCTACTGGAAGCAGAGAATCGCAAACAATTCAGTCTATCACAGACTGCATTGAAAAAAAGTGAGGCTCGCTTCCGGGCAATTGCCTCCAATCTTCCTGGCGTAATGTTCCAGTTCATGTTAGAACAACATGAAAAAATGAGTTTCCCTTTCGTGAGTGATGGCTCACTGATGTTGCTTGGCTTGCATCCTCACACACTTATGGATTCTCCAGGATTGTTTTATGAGATGATCATACCTAAAGACAGGTCATCCTATTACCGTTCAATGACTGTCTCAGCTAAAAATCTTTCTCCCTGGAACTGGGAAGGTCGTATCCAAGTAGATGGGGAAACCGAAGCCAAGTGGATTAGTCTGCGTGCTACTCCTAGGCAAACTTCTAGCAATGCGATTCTATGGGACGGTATTGTAATAAATATTACCAGAAACAAGCTGGCCGAAATCGAAATTGCAAGTTCTCGCGAACAATTAGCTGAGCTTTCTTCCTATTTACAGAAAATTAAGGAACAGGAGCGTGCTCGGATTGCCAGAGAAATTCATGATGACATCGGCGGTATTTTGACCGCTATTAAATGCGAACTGGTACCATGGGCTGATGGCGTACCCAATAAACAGGTTTTTTACCGAAAAAAAGCTGAATCTATCGAATCTTTAGTTGACCAGGTAATTGATAGTACACGTAGAATATCAATGGATTTACGACCAGGTATACTAGACTGCGGAATCGTTGCTGCTGTTAAATGGCAAGTAAAAGAGTTCTGTGATCGTGCCAGGCTTCGATACCGAGTTTCGTGTGATAGCGATGAAATTCCATTAGATCCAGACCTATCAGTAGCAATTTTTAGAATTTTTCAGGAAACTCTGACAAATATTTCAAAACATGCCAACGCTTCACGACTTCAGATACGACTTTCAGAAAAAGACGGATGGATATTCCTTGAGGTTACTGACAATGGATGTGGGATCACGAACCAGGATATGACAAAATCACAATCTTTTGGAATCCGCGGTATGCGTGAGCGCTGCCAACAACTTAAAGGCAGTTTCTATATCACTGGCAGGCCTAGTAAGGGAACTAAAGTAACTATTTCAGTTCCAGCAAATGCCATGGAGATGTCATCAAATCAGCCCATAGACGCGAACATCACTTTAACAGAGTTACGGCCTACACTTGAAGTAAATCACAATAACCTCACAAAAACGTTACAGTATTGAAAAACTTGGATTATAGATGATACGTGTAATAATAGCTGATGACCATGCAATTGTGCGCCAGGGCCTAAAGCAGATACTTAGCGAAACTAATAACATTTCTGTCACAGGAGAGGCAGAAACTGGGTTGCAGGCCATTAAGATCGTTCGAGAGAATGTTTTTGACGTGATGTTGCTCGATATTTCCCTACCAGATAGAAGTGGCATTGAGGTGCTCAAACAAATTAAGAAAGAGCAACCTAAACTAACGGTTCTAATGTTAAGTATGCACACAGAACATGAATTTGCAGTACGTTCTCTGAAAGCTGGCGCATCTGGCTATCTTAATAAACAAAGTGCCCCTGCCCAGCTTGTTACCGCGATACGCCAGGTGGCCACCGGGAAAAAATATGTCAGCGCTGCTCTTGCTCAAGAACTTGCTAACACATTGGGACAGGATACTGATCAGCCGCTACATGAGACTCTGTCTGATCGTGAATTCCAGACTTTATGTCTGATTGCTGCTGGTAAAACCCCCTCTGATATTTCTACCGAATTGTGCTTAAGCCCTAAAACTATTAGCGTATACCGTTCTCGCCTTTTAGAAAAGCTTAAACTTACTAATAATTCTGAGTTAACTCGCTACGCTATTAGAAATCATCTAGTCGATTAAATTTCCCTTTCCTATCTATCTCGCCAACAATACGGCTGAATAGAATCACTCTTAAGTATTGATAATCTCTGCCTAACTATATTCACGATAATACATCGGTCTTATTTCTTTACCAAATAATTTAGCAACAAGGTGATAGATTGCAAATTGTCAGAACAAGTTAGCGCCTTACGAAGACAAGTTGGTAGCTAGAAATTCTTGAAAATCGTACTGCTGGATTGTAATTGAACCAAGAAGTTTTCTCTTATACGGCATTAACCATCCATTATTAGCACTTTATTATACAAAGCTGCCAAATGCTAATGGATAGAAAACTAGAGTTTACTAATTGCACAAAATAACAAAGTACCTTACTCCGGTGAATTGGCTAGTCTTATAAGTTTACCTAGACTATATGTCTATAATTTCACAAGTTTTTTCCGTCAGCATAATATCTAATTTGGAGAACAGTGGCAATTCCCCTGTTTATTCAGCTTATAGCTTTGTATTTTGTCTGTTAATTTAGTTGTAATTGTAAAATCTAAGTCTACTTTTTAACTTAAATAATAGCTGTTTTATCCGTGGCAATCAGCCTTATCTGTGTCATTTTGGGAGGAAATACGAAATGCAGATCACTAAAGAAAAGAAACTATTGCAGCTAATCAAAACAACAAATGTTGCAAAATCTGTACAAGCGGATACAAATAACGAGGAAAATCCGACTGACATCCATAATTATTATAAACAGATTGAACACTACGCACAGCAAATCCGGTCAACCGATGATCTCGGTGAAATAATTAATATTCTCGATGTAGCATTACTCGAAACCAGAAGTTTGCATTCTAGCAAAGAAGTAAAAAAGGCTCGTGGGCAAGTACAACGCACAGAACAAGATATTGAGGCGTTAAAAAATGAACTGGAAGAGCTGAAGGAATTGGTACATACAGATCAACCTACCGGAGCATTAAATCGAGTAGGACTTGATGCATCTCTTCTCAGTGAAGCCGCGCGCGCTGATCGAAACAATGACTCGCTGTGTTTAGTTTTGCTCGACCTTGATGACTTCAAGCTGATCAATGATACCTACGGTCATCAGACAGGCGATCTGGTTTTGTTTCATCTAGTAAACATTACTAAAAAATCACTACGCCCCAGCGACACTATTGCCCGTTTCGGGGGAGAAGAATTTGTTATTTTGTTACCTAACACCACCATAGAATTAGCAACATTAGTAACAAAACGACTGCAAGATAATCTATTAGAAAATTGTTTTTTGCATGCTGACCAATTCATACCAATCACATTTAGTGCCGGCGTGGTCGCACGCACCCGCTATGAGCATCAAAACTCAGTAATTGGTCGTGCAGATAGAGCCCTATATCTTGCGAAAAATAGTGGGAAGAATCAAATCGTAGCTGAAGGATAAAACTCAGAATGATTCGACTAAGAACTCATCAACTTCACCTTCGCCGCAACTTGTTCAGAAGTAGACTACCAATTACTAGAAACGACATGATTAGGTATAACAACAAAGTGTAATTGCACTGATTCATCCCAGAACTGGATTGTATAACAACGTAATTGGTGTACATAATAATGAATAGTTTTGAAATTATTACTATTTATGAAGCTATTCTAGCGACTACAGGACAAATGTTAAAGGCCGTACAGAGTGCTGATTGGGAAAATCTGATAGTGCTCGAACGCGAATGTGGCAGACTGACAAAAATACTCATAATAAACGATGAAAGTAAAATGCTAAGTGGCGAGTTACGTCAGCGCAAGGTAGAAATTATTCGGCAGATTTTAGCTGATGATGCTGAGATCAGAACTCTCACTCAGCCATGGATGGTACAATTACAAAATATTCTGAGTAACACTGTCACAAACGTGGGTTACTTTAGACACCGGACTCGACAATAACAACTACTTAAAATCGTCGGATTTGGACCACGATCCATGATGCTAGAATGTAGCATCTCGGAAAAAGACTATGATGATTTCCCCTTGCAATTAAGCGAACCTACCAGCAATAACATCGTATAGTGAGGCCATGAAAGTCGTTGCTCAAGTCATATTTGCCCCACCTTAAGTTGTAATTAGAGCCGTTTACATTATTTAATACAATGGCAGTTTCAGAATCTTGTAGAGTAAAGAAATAATCCTAGATGCTGCTAAATACCATCAGGAGGAAGTAAAATCAGTAGTTTCCTAAACTGTCAAATCTGAGCAATACTTACCCTTTGTGTATGAAGTTCTTATCATGCTGAATATTTTTGTAACCTTCACTATAGATCCTCTTTGCACTACTAGTAGGAAAAAAGTAATTACGATTAGTCACTTATACAAAAGTTGTAATAAAAGCATTAAAACTAAATGAAACAAATTATTGCGGCCCCTTCCTCTCATTACAGCCGAGTACAGTATCTAAAGCAATTACTAAAGGTGGCTGACTGATTGCCGAAGATAGATATTAGTACTTGAGCTTTATATCTGGGGTACATACTCGCAAGTTCAAAAACAAGTATTATTACCAATCCAGCAAAATAAAGTTGCATACAACCATAATTTTACGTGGCGATAGAGGATAAACCTTACACTTTACTTTGTAACCTGGAGTCTAGAAACAAAGCGCCTTCTGTTCAGCCCCTGGCAGTTTTGACACACCATACCTACTGGAGAGCAGTAAGAATGACAAAGAAGAACCAGATCGATGGGGTGATTGAGTTATCCCCAGAGATAGAAGATAATAAATTTCGTGTTTCTTCAAAGTCTGATATTCTCAATATTTTACAGTCAGTTATGCAAAGAAATACACTGGCTGCCCTTCATTTCGGGCATAATAATGATTTTATCCTAACGTCAATTTTGGCAATTGACCCTACACTTGGACAAATGGTAGTAGATTTCGGCGAGATTGAGAACCTCAGCCAGGTTGCATTACGTGCAAACAAAGTAACCCTCGTTACATCTCAGGACCAAACGAAGATTCAATTCACATGCACAGGTATTAGGGAAATACAATTTCAGAATCGTAATGCTTTTAGTATTGATCTCCCAAAGTCCCTGTTACGTATTAAAAAAAGACAGTATTACCATATCACTAAGCCAACACCAACTTTATTGAAATGCATCATCACGCTTCCAAACGAA
>SMXG01000044.1 GCA_004356775.1 Betaproteobacteria bacterium
AATTCCGTATTTCTTCATGCTGTATATTAGTGAATTTCTCGAAATGTTAAGTAATTTTGAGGCCTGTGTTTGGTTCCATTTTTTCTTAACAAGAGCTTGTAAGATTAGCTCTTGCTCAACCTTCTCCAGGTCAATTCCTTGCTCAGGAATAGTAATAGTAAAATTCTCATTCTCCGGTTTCAGCTTACTCAGAATTTCTTCGGGTAGGTCCTGAACAGTAATCGTCTCTCCTTTACATAGAACCACCAACCTATGAACCAAATTTTCCAACTCCCTTATGTTTCCCGGCCAGTGGAACTGACTGATGGCCTTAAAAGCATCTCTATCGAATTTTATGCCAATCTTTCCAAATTCATTCGCAAATTTATTAATGAAGTGGTTAGCAAGGAGAGGAATATCCTCTTTTCTTTCTCTTAAAGGAGGTAGAGTAATGGGAATAACATTAAGTCGATAATATAGATCCTCTCTAAATAAATTCTCATCTACTAAGCGGTTAAGATCTCTATTCGTAGCGGCAATAACCCTGGCATCAACACTGGTGGGCCGCACATCTCCTATTTTATCAACCTCCCTATTTTGAAGTACTCTTAGTATCTTGACCTGAAGCTGTAATGGCAACTCGCTTATTTCATCAAGAAAGATAGTTCCCTTATTTGCTGCCTCAAATTTTCCAATCTTATTGTCTCTTGCATCTGTAAATGCACCACGTTTATAACCGAATAACTCCGATTCCAGTAAGTTTTCGGGTATAGCAGCACAGTTAACTATGATAAATGGTTTGTCACTCCGCAGGCTATTACAATGAATAGCCTTTGCCAGAAGTTCTTTACCTGTTCCGCTTTCACCTTGGATTAAAACTGTTGAATTAGTTCTAGCAACCTGATTGGCAATCTCATAAACTTCTCTTATTGCTTTTGCACTACCAATCATATTATCAAACTTGAACAACTCAGACAGAACACTTCGAAGATTTCTATTTTCGATTAAAAGTCCCTTCATCTTAAGGGATTTTTCTACCTTGAGTTTTAATTCACTTTTATCAAAAGGCTTTGTAATATAATCAAACGCTCCATGACGCATTGCTTCCACCGCTGATTGTATTGACCCATATGCTGTTATAATAATTACCATTGCATCACTTGAGATGATTTTTATTCTTTTAAGAAGTTCAATACCATCAATTCCCGGCATTTGTATATCCGTAATAACCAGGTCTACTTCGTTATCTTGAAACATTTCAAGTCCCGACATACCGCTATCCGCTGCAAGTACCCTGTAGCCTTGTTCTCCAAGCTGGAATTCAATTACTCTTCGTAAGCTTTTGTCGTCATCTATGATTAGAATACTTTTCTTATTCATTGGTGTATTTTATTGGGATCTGTACTGTAAATGTTAAGCCACGATCAGGATTCGGGCTGACAATAATTTCACCTCCATGCTTTTTAATCAATTGGTAGGAAATTGATAATCCTAAACCTGTTCCGTTCTCCTTTGTTGTAAAAAATGGATCAAAAACTCTTGATAATTTTTCTGTTTCAATTCCAACCCCCTCGTCCGTTATAGAAATTTTAATGCTGCTATTAGTTTCAGTGGTTTTAATAACCAGGTTACCTCCATCAGGCATCGACTGAATCCCATTAATCACTGTGTTTAGAAGAACCTGCTTAATCTGTTCTGAATCTACAAAGAAATAAGGAAGGCCTTCACCAAGTTCAGGGACAATGCTCACCTTTTGCTGTCCTGCTCTATTTGTAGTAAGTCGGATTACCGAATCAACAATTTCATTCACATCAGCTTCTCTTATATCGGGATCCTTTGGTTTTGCAAAGAGAGAGAATTCAGAAACAAGCCCGTTAAGCCTGTCTATTTCGTCCTTGATTATATCGATAAACTCCTTCTTTTGGTTCTTATTGTCAAACTCGCTCTCTAATATGTCAATTGCTCCCTTAATGGAACCAAGCGGGTTTCTAATTTCATGTGCGAGCCCTGCTGATAGCTCCCCTAATGCTGCTAATCTGTCAGCCCGTGTGAGCTGCTCAAACGTTGTCTGGAGTTTTTGGTAAGCTTTTCTCAAGTCTTCTGCCGTCTTTTCGGATTTCTCTCTCTGATTTTTTTCCATACGAGATAGGAATCCCGTGACTATTCCAACAATATTATAAACAATCATCTCTGCATAAAGCCCAGATTCATGAACCGGATGACTACTGGAGTAAAAAACATAGCAAAATGTAATACCGAGCGATGTTATAATCCCGCCTTGAAGTCCAAACCAAAAACCCGCAAGTATTATCGGAATGTAGTAAAGGTGCTGATAAATACTGTGGAGATGAAAGTTGTCTCTGTTGGCGCTGAAATGTAAAAATGTAATGATAGCAACAAACGCTAAAATGAGAATAATCTTAAAACCAGATTTTTTTATCATATTCTAAACAGTATATACAGCAAACATAACATTCTAAATTTTATAACTGTTGAATATTCAACAACGTGTGTTGAATTTTCAACATATCGAAAGCGCCTGCCAGATATTTCTAACGAGTATTAAACACAATAATCTATTTATTACAATAGGTTATAACATAAATTGAGTATTAAAATACATATGGTACAGAGATTGCCTATACATATTAAACTGAATGATTTTCAGAATCTATATTCCACAGAGAATGAATAGAAATAATAAAGATGAGTAATAAAGGTTACCTGACAAAAATAATATATGCTGCACTTGTCATAAGTTTTATAGGAATTTTAGCCATTTTTACGATCCAAGTTTCAGAAGCCAAAGAGTCTATGCAAAGTTTAACGATTGATCAAGCAGTAGAAATAGCCCTGAGAGAGAATCGTAATCTGATGGCGGCACGAATACAGGTAGAAGAAGCCAGAGGGAGATTGGTGCAGGCTGGACTTTTTCCCAATCCAGAATTGGAGTCCGAATTTGGTTTCGATTCTTTTTTTGCAAATGAAGGCGAGCGAAATTTTTCTGCCGGTATTTCTCAACCCATTCCCTTAAGCGGTCGGATAGGTGCTCAAAAAAGAGTAGCCCGTGTTGATATTAAAAGAACATTTGCTGGTCTTGCCGACCTGGAGCGAATATTAGTAAGAGAGGTTCGTGTTACTTTTATTGAGCTTCTGGCATCCGAAGAGCAGCTTAAACTGCAGGAAACACTAATCAGCCTGAACAGCGAACTAATCAAAGGAATCGAGATAGGAATTAAAGAGGGGCTGGCTTCGAAACAAGATTTCAATGCTGTAGCAATTGCCCTCCAGCAGGCAAGACAGGAAAAAGATGTTCTTATTGCTCAGAGAAGAAGTAAGATTCTTCAATTAAATAAACTCCTTGGTAAGCCTCCAACTTTTTCTTTTTTACCATGGGGGGAACTTAAATATAAAGCTGAAAAAGGTTTAACCGATTACAGTGCTGAAATGGCTTTTGTAAAAAGACCGGACTTAAAATTTGCGAAACTTAATATCGAGCTCGCAAGTGCTGATTTGAAGCTGGCAAAGGCCCAGCGCTTTGAAGATTTAACAGCAGGGATTTTCTATGAAAATGATCGACTAATTTTTGGTACCTTACAACAAGAAATTGCTGACTCAGATCAGTTAATCGGTTTTAGGCTGACGATTCCACTACCTTTTTTTGATCGTAAGCAGGGACTTATTGCCGAGGTTCGTGCACGTGAGAGAAGAGCGGAGGAAAGAGTCGGGGCATTGAAGTTAACAATAAGTCAGGAAGTAAGTGACGCACTAAATCGAGTATCATCACTTTCGGCGATACTTGAGACTTATAAATCTGGAATATTAAAAATAGCAGAGGGCAACGTAACACTCGTTGAAACGGGCTTCAAACAGGGGCTTGTGGGTATCGTTAATGTCATTCAGTCCCGCCAGCAATTTGCCGCTTTGACATCTTCTTACATCAATGCTGTACGTGATTATGAAATTGCTCTAAATGACCTTCAAATAGCCGCTGGGAGTTATCCGGGCACTATTAAACTAAATAAAACAAATAAGGATGAAAATAGATGAGAACCGGAAAAAATTGGATTCTTGCTGCATTTTTTACGATTACTTTTGCCTTACTCTTGGTCTTGATGCTTTCGGAGTTCACTCATGTACAAGCAAAAGATCAGACCGGTGGAGACAACAACAAAGAGACGGCTGCGCCGGTTTCATCTAATGAAGTAAGCATAGAACTCTCAGAGATTGCTCAAAAAAGCATCGGTCTTAAAATAGAGGTAGCCGACATAAGAAGCATTGAAAAGATATTGCTTATCAACGGCATAGTTAAGGCAGACCCCGATAGAGTCGGAGAGGCCAGCACGAGAGCAGAAGGTCGTGTTGAAAATCTCTTTGCAAACATTGGCGATCGCGTTAAGAAAGGGCAAACTCTTGCCACTATACTGCCCCGTCAAATCGGTAACCCACCGCCCGTATTGATCACAGCACCGCTGTCAGGCATTGTCGTGGAAAGAAACATAACCCTGGGCAGTACGGTGGAGTCAAATGAGGCTCTCTTTCTGATCTCCGATTTATCGAAAGTGATTGTAGAAGGCGAGGTGTTTGGAAGCGATGTGTCCAAAGTACAACTCGGTCAGGATGCGCGTATCAGGCTGGATGCCTACCCCGACAGTGTATTTAATGGGAAAGTAACGTTTGTTGCAAGCAGGCTCGATCCCATAAAGCGTACTCTTCACCTTTGGGTATCGCTAGATAACAAAGAAGAATTGCTGAAGCCAGAACTCTTTGCCGAAGTCACTCTCGTGATTGAGCATAGCAGAGAGGTCATAACCGTGCCTGTAGGGGCAATCATTGATGATGGCGCTGAAAAGTTTGTATTTGTGAAGAACGGAAAACGCTTCGTACGTCAGGACGTTGCCATCGGGATACGTGACGACCGGTACATTGAAATTACCGATGGTCTTTATCCAGGGGACGAGGTGGTCACGGATGGGAATAGGCAAATTTATACTAAGTGGTTATTCAGCAGATAAGGAAATCGATAAATGTTTAACGCGCTAATCAGATGGTCGCTCGGCAACAAACTCTTGATTGTAGTGGCCACAATCATCTTTTTTGGTACTTCCATATATCTTCTCATGCAGATGCCGGTAGATGTTTTCCCTGAATTTGCCCCTCCACAGGTTGTAGTCCAGACCGAGGCGCCAGGACTTTCACCTGAAGATGTAGAGGCCCTTATTACTTTCCCGATAGAGAGCGCTGTGAACGGGACCCCGGGTGTTAAGACGGTCCGCTCCTCGTCTTCTGTAGGTCTTTCGACGATCATCATCGTTTTTGAATGGGGCACCGACATATATATAGATCGTCAGTTGATAAATGAGCGTATTCAAACTGTGCAGGACAGGTTTCCTCCCGGCACGCAACCACCTGTAATGCTTCCCGTGACCTCCGCCGTTGGCTGGTTGATTAAATACAGCCTGACCAGTGACGAGGTCTCACCCATGGAGTTAAGAACTATTTCAGAATGGACTATACGTCCCCGTATTCTTGCAATCGGGGGCATTGCCTCGGTGGTATCTATCGGAGGTGAGGTAAAACAGTACCAAGTCCTTGTTGACCCCATCAAGCTCCGAGCCTTCGACATAACGCTGGAGCAAGTAAGGGAGGCAACAGAAAAATCCAATATAAACGTTCCCGGTGGATTCCTCTATCAAGGCGGCGCTGAATTAATCGTAACGGGGGTTGGACGGGTCTTTTCCCTGGAAGATTTAAAAAATACCGCCGTGGATATTCATGACGGGGGAACACCTATTACGCTAAGCCAGTTGGCCGAAATCAGACTCGGCCCTGAGATCAAACGTGGCGATGGGGCTTTCATGAATAGCCCTGCTGTCATCGGGACGATCTCAAAGGCGTACGGTGCCGATACGCTGGCAACAACATATAAGGTCGAAAAAGCCCTTGAAAACATCAAGGCTGCCCTGCCAGATAATGTTGAGATGAACTATCACGTATTCAGACAGGCTGATTTCATTGAATCGGCGATCGACAACCTGAATGAAGCGGTGTTGCAGGGCGGGATAATAGTAATCGTTATATTGTTCATTTTTCTCTTTAACTTCCGCGCTTCCTTCATCAGTATCATTGCCATGCCCCTGTCGATTCTTGCGGGGATTATGGTCATCAAAGCCTTAGGTCTGGGCATAAACTCAATGACCCTTGGAGGAATAGCAGTCGCAATTGGAATGGTTGTCGACGATGCGATTGTCGATGTAGAGAATGTGTACAGACGCTTGCGCATTAACCGGAGTCTGCCTAATCCCGAATCTGTTCTTAATGTTGTCTTTAAGGGCTCATCCGAAATTCGAACCTCTATTGTTTACGCCACCGTTATAATCATAATAGCGTTTATCCCGATATTCCTGCTTTCCGGACTCGAGGGCAGAATTTTCAGGCCGCTCGGGATTGCATTCATCGCAAGCATGCTGTCTTCGCTTCTGGTTGCGGTAACGCTAACCCCTGTACTCTGTCATCTGCTCCTTACACGCAAGGAGGAAAAGGAACACGAAAATGAGCTGGCGCAGGCAGGTGTGTCCTTGCTGCAATTTGAAACCAAGATCAATAATGCCGGAGACGCTCCCGACACCGCGCCTTCTTCCACTGCTGGAGGAAATGATGATTACAGCCCCGGGTTAGAGAAAGAAGGAGCTTTAGTGCGCTTTCTGAAAAAGTTCTATGAACGAGTGTTAAACCAGTCACTCAAGCGTTTCTACCTGGTAATTACTGTGTCTGCATTTTTGTTCGTTACAGCACTCGCGATGCTTCCATTCCTCGGGCGCTCATTCCTGCCCGAGTTTCAAGAAGGCAATTTCATCATAGCCCTTAACACCCTGCCTGGAACATCCCTGGAGGAATCAATGCGTCTCGGGTCGATAATAAGAGGAAATCTGGGTGATAAATCGAAATATCCCGAAGTCGTCTCAGTGTCTCAGAGAGCAGGACGCTCCGAACTGGACGAGGATGCTCAGCCTCCCAACTTCAGTGAATTTGATCTTAACATTGAATATGGAGAGCGCCCTGCAGAGGAGTTGCTTGAGTCGATACGAAGGGATTTAAAGCAGATTCCCGGGGTTGCGGTGAATATCGGACAGTTCATATCACACCGTTTTGATGAGATTCTCTCGGGTATTCGGGCGCAGGTAGCAATAAAAATTTATGGCCCTGACCTGCAAACCTTGCGAAGGCTAGGCAAACAGGTCAAGACTATCATGGAAACCGTAGAGGGTGTGGAAGACCTGCAGTTAGAGCAGCAAATAGACGTTCCTCAGGTGATAATAACATTTGATCGCGCAAAAGCGGCTCGCCATGGACTCAATGTGGGGACATTGGCGGAGATTGTCGAGACATCGCTCAACGGTATAGCTCTTTCCCAGGTTCTGGAGGGGCGAAAGACCTTTGACCTGTTTATCCGACTCAATGAGAAGTCGCGTAATAACATCGATGCCGTGCGGAATATGCTTGTGGATACACCCACCGGCGCAAAAATTCCTCTTCACCAAGTTGCCGACATCCGTATAGAAAACCGCCCATATTTTATTAACCGTGAAAAAGTACAACGCAGAATCGTGGTACAGAATAACATTGCAGGGCGTGATCTAAACAGTGTTATAACAGAGATACAGGATAAGATTGACTCTCAACTTGAACTCCCGCCGGATTATTTCATCGAGTACGGTGGTCAATTTGAAAGCCAGCAGAGGGCTACGAAAGTTCTCACGATTTATGGAATCGTTGCCATATTGGGAATCTTCATGGTTCTCTTTCAGGCCTTTGGAAACTTTCGTGAAGCGGCTCTTGTGATGATTAACCTTCCACTCGGTTTGATAGGATGTGTCTTCGCTGTTTTTTTCACAGGGGGCGAGCTAAGTGTGCCTTCGCTTGTCGGTTTTATAACCCTCTTTGGCATTGCTACGCGCAATGGGATCATTCTCGTTGGTCATTATGACCAATTGTTGAAGGAGGGTTTATCTCTTCGTGATACCATTATCCAAGGCTCTCTTGATCGATTAAATCCAATTTTAATGACTGCCTTAACGACGGGTCTCGCCCTCGTTCCACTCCTGATAGGTGAGGCTACGGGAAAGGAGCTGGAAAGACCCCTTGCAATAGTATTGATTGGCGGCCTCTTTACATCCACCCTGCTGAACTTAATCGTGATTCCTACAATTTATAACAAGTTTGAATCCAGGAGGGGTAAAAACGGACAAACGAGTATGGCAGAAGCATAAAAAATGACAATATTTAACATATAAACTAAAAATTTCAGGAGGTGTAAAATGAGATTACACAGTAAATCTCTTTTTAAGTGGGTAATGACCTTAAGCTTTATAATGGCGGTTGGTATATTATCCGATTTTTCAGAAACCGTATGGGCACATGGTGACCAGCTCGGAGCAGATGAAGACGAACATGACAAAGTTGAGAAAAAAGAGGAAAGAGGTCCGCACGGTGGACAAGTTGTTGAGTTTGAAAAGAATCACCTGGAGTTTGCCGTTGATCATAAAGGCGGTGGAATTACCCTTTTCTTGCTCGATGAAGATCTAAAAGCGGTACCGATACCGGAGAGTTACTCAGGTGTGATTTATCTGACCATGGATGATGGCTCTAAAAAAACCTTAACTTTGAAACGTGGAACCGAGGGTCCGGTATCACATCTTGAGGCTGAAACAGGTACTAAGGATATCGGTTCTTTTAAGGCAGTTGTAAGCCTGAAGATCGATGAGAAACGCCAGAACCTTAGGTTTAATTGGGCACCAGCTGTACATGAACATGACGAGAAAAAATAAGAATAGAGTCAGAAGGGGGAGGTGGGATACAATGAAGAAAACTTTTCTTTATATGTCTGTATTAACATTATTACTGCTTTTAGTAACGGTTGCCTATTCAAGCAACACTGACGTATATACTATCCAAATTAAAATGGGTGATTTCTATTTCAATCCCGAAACCATCTATCTCAGCCCAGGGCAGTATGTGAAGCTTGAATTCATTAATGAAGGTAAACTTGAGCACGAATTCATGGTAGGACGGATAGTAACAACTGAAGGTAAAGAAGAAAAACAAGAAATATCTATAAGCAAACACAAACATCCTGAAGGAATGCATGAGAAACATGAAGAGAAGCATGAGCCAGGGGAAGATAAACAAATACGAAATAACGTCACACATGTGCATACAGCGAGTTTTATAAATCAGTTCTTTGAGGGAATTGATGTAGAACATAGTGTAGAAAGAGCTAAATTCATGGAAGTCCCCGGGCACGGAACTATGTTAATGCTGCAGCCTGGAGGAAATGCAACATTGTCTTTTAAGGTACCGGATAATCGAAAAGGGGAATGGGAAACAGCCTGTTTTGTACCTGGTCATTACGAGGCTAAGATGAAAGGAAAACTCATTATTTATTAAATATTTTTAACTAAATAATTCACAATATATAAAAATGGGTTAATAAAAAATTATGAAAAATCTGAGACAAATAGATTTCTCTCAGGCCTCCTTTGTAGCAATATGGGAAATAACACAGGCTTGCGATTCGGCTTGTAGACATTGTAGGGCTGAAGCAATAGACAGGCGTGAACCAAGGGGACTTACTACGGAAGAGGCTTTTGGGATAGATCAAATCGCATTTATCAGAGGAGGTATTATTATAAAATGAATAAAGAAACTCTAATTACTACTGCTATAATATTCTGTGTACTTGCAAGCACTGTAGCTTATGCCCAGGCAGCTGAAGACCATTTTTATTCTGGAAATACTAAATATGAGCTAAAAGACTACAAAGGAGCTATACAGAATTATACTAAAGCTATAGAACTAAACCCTAACCTTGCTTTGGCATACTACAACAGGGGAGTTGCTAAAGATAAACTAGAAGACCACATGGGATCTATACAGGATTATACTAAGGCTATAGAGCTTAACCCCAATCATGCTAATGCATATAACAACAGGGGAATTTCTAAGGATCGTCTAAAAGATTACAGAGGAGCTATACAAGATTACAATAAAGCTATCAAGCTCAATCCTAAAGATTCTGGTGCATATTTCAGCAGGGGAATTACTATGGATCATCTAAAGAATTACAGGGAAGCTATACAGGATTACACTAAGGTTATAGAGCTTAACCCCAATCATGCTAATGCATATAATAACAGGGGGTTGGCTAAAATATTTTTAGAACAAAAAGATGACGGTTGTTTGGATTTATCCAAAGCTGGTGAGCTTGGTCATGCTAAAACGT
>SMXG01000045.1 GCA_004356775.1 Betaproteobacteria bacterium
AAGAATCAGTGGAACCACAAATCTCCATCTCATATAAAGTTGCAACTAAATTGGCTGTTTGTAGTATTGCACTCCTTTGAATCGGGGACTAAGCTTAGGCATTCATCATAGTTCTTGTGATCGTTCCATTTCTGTTTAAACTAACTCCACAAAGGACTTACTCAGCAAGATGCCCTATGAATATATCCACACTAACCCCTTCAGAACTCGGACTTCAACTCAAGAAAGCTGGGATGTTTCTCCAAACCGGTACCTTCATCACTCATTTGAAAACTTCGATCCCCAGCGTTGCTGAAGGAATCAGTTTGCTTTACGCTGATTATCCACTAATTGAACACTTAGATTTTGCAGACTTCCATGTTTCGCTTACATATCCCCGTAACCTGAGACGTTGGCTCAAACCACAGATTCAATTTCTGTTTGATGGCAAGCCCCTGTTTAAACCACTTCCACTTAACCAAGCCTTTCCTATGTTTGAGTGGGGACTTAATTGGTGCGTGTCTAGCCATGCTAATCACTATTTGATCATCCATGCAGCAGTAATCGAGAAAGGTGGCTATGCTGTCGTTTTACCAGCCCCGCCCGGATCAGGCAAGAGCACTCTCTGTGCGGCTTTGGTGAGCCGCGACTGGCGATTACTCTCTGATGAACTTGCCTTGATACAAATCGGCGATGGAAAAGTCGTTCCACACCCACGACCTATCAGTTTAAAAAACCAATCTATCGATATCATTCAACACTACGATCCTGACGCTATCCTAAGCCGAAAAATTAGCGACACAATAAAAGGTACGGTCGCCCACATGAAACCACCAACAAACAGCATCGTCCGCGCAAATGAAACTGCCAACGCTGCTTGGGTGATTTTCCCAAAATATCAGGCTGGGGCGCCTGCCCACCTGAAAAAGCTATCTCAATCCCGTGCATTTATTCGGATTGCTGATAACGCCTTTAATTACAGTCTTCTCGGGATAAAGGGATTTGAAACCTTAACTGGGTTAATTGGCGCGTCCCAGTGTTATGATTTTACTTACAGCACCCTGGAAGGTGCTATTGAAACATTTTCAGCGCTAAAGCCACCGGCTTCCTCAAAGTGATTCCGAATCTATTGGTATTAAGAGTACTTCGGAACCCTGAAGTCGTAATTTCTCTGAGTCTAGCAGACTGGGATTTGCTCTTGAGACAGGCACGATGCTCGAACCTATTAGCACGTATCCACTCCTTACTGGATGAGCAAGACCTGATCCATCGTGTGCCACCAAAACCCCGCGAACACCTTGAATGGATATACGTTATCGCAGAAAGGCAGATCAAAGCCGTTCATTGGGAAGTAACTATGATTCGGAAAGCATTAGCAAAGGTAGGGCCAATTATTCTTCTTAAGGGAGCCGCCTATGTTATGGCAAAGCTACCGCCCGCTCAGGGGCGTCTTTTCTCTGATATAGATATCATGGTACCCAAAGATAGCCTCAATGAGGTGGAAGCCGCTTTAATGCTCCATGGCTGGTCCACCACTCATCACGATACCTATGACCAGCGTTACTACCGTAAATGGATGCATGAATTGCCACCTATGCGACACATAAAACGTTCGTCTGTTATCGATGTACATCATGCAATTCTGCCGGAAACAGCGACTATCCATCCTAGCCCTGATAAACTTCGTGCGTCAGCGTGCTCAATAGATGGGTACGATGATTTGATGGTTTTTGCTCCAGCTGATATGGTGTTACACAGTGCCGCTCATCTGTTTCATGAGTCAGAACTGGATAGCGGTCTTCGGGATCTAGTCGATATTGATAGCCTGTTACATCATTTCAGCAACTTACCATCGTTCTGGATTATGCTTGTCGAGAGAGCAAAAGATCTAGAACTGACACGTGCGCTTTTTTATTCTTTACACTATGCAACGCGTATCCTGCATACACCCATTCCGCCAAGCACAATGGAAGCCATAGAGATCGGCCGTCCAAATCAATTAACATTGATATTCATGGATAAACTTTTTACTCGGGCGCTCATGCCAAATCACCCGAGCTGCTCAGACTGGCTAACAAATACTGCAAGGCGGGGGCTTTATGTAAGAGGGAGCTGGTTACGCATGCCGCCCTTGCTGCTTGTGCGTCATCTTTTCCACAAAGCCTTTATTTCACCCAAACCTGACTGATCGCTGCCCCCCCCAATAATGAAAACTACTACGTACCCCACATTCTGATACTATCCCTAGCAGCAATTTCTCAAATAGTCATGTGATATAGTAATTGAGTTTGGCATACTATAGTTACAATGTGTTAATCAGGGTAATGAAGAGATTGAAATAACATGTTGTGAAACACAATTACTCCAATGGGCTGAATTAAAATGAGCGCTATAGGCGATGTGGAAAATCCGCTGTTCAATTTTCAAGGCATATCCAATTACTTGGAAAATAAGAGCCTGGACGAAAAACTTCTACAGCTTGCGGAAATGACAGCCAAAATCCTTAGTGCTGAAAATTGCTCAATCATGTTGTTTGGCAATACGGAGTCTGAGAACTCGCATATGCGAGTTTGCGCTAGCTATGGTCTGTTGCCATCTGTTGCATATTAAAGAGCCGATCAAAAAGGGCGAGGGTATTGCAGGATACGTCTTTACGACTGGCCAGTCCTTACTGATTGAAGATATAAAAAAATCTGGATTTGCCGATCGAGCCCGGCGTGCCAATGATCCGCGTAGAAGTTTGATCTCCTCGCCGATTGAAGTTAACACTTGTATAGTAGGTGTGGTCAACGTATGTGGGCACAGAGAAGTTTTTAATAAACTCGACCTGAACCTGCTCGATGTAATTGCCCTGTTCATTGGTAAATCCATTCAAGCGATACAACAGGCGATACAACTTCAGATCTCCTTTAACTCTCGCTCCGCCCAACTGGCACTCATACAGGAAGCACAAGAAAACATTGGAAATTCACCGGAGAATGCCTTGCACAATCCAGGACAGGTCGCAAACATTCTGACCAAATCTTTCTACAAGGAGATGATTAGAGCAGGCTTTAGTTCAAGTCAGATTATCTATGCTGCTTCGGAAATCATCACTCGATTAAATGGCAAATTGCAGCGACATAATAAAAGAATGGAGAATGAAATTGCAAAGTCCGCAGATAAAATTTCGCAGAGAATGACTGCTGAGTATAAATCTGAGAAACGAACATTTTTATCGCGTTGACTTGGTTCCTCTAGCTTAGAATTGTCGAATTTATTTACACTAACTCTAGTTTATTTTCGTTTTTTTCGATTACCTATCTGTATATAAACAAGAATTAAATAGTGGCACAAAAATTGCTGAACATTTCATACATTTAAGACTCGTCTGGTTACGTATCGTAATGTCTATTTATTTCAAGCTGTTTGTGCTGTTAAGTTCATTGCCATTTTGGCTCAGCTATGCTGTGGCTAATGACATTATACTGGTAACATTTCCAGATTCATCAATAGATTCTGAAAATCCCGAAGAGCTAGTATCGCTCGCTCTCAAATACGAACACGCTGAAGGTGTCCCGCGAAATAATGCTAAGGCTATGGCACTTTATTGCAAAGCAGCAAGAACGGGTGATGCTGAAGCACAATACTCTCTTGGATGGATGTATGCCAATGGACGCGGTGTTTCGAGAAACGATAATATAGCCTCACATTTATTTTCTATGGCTGCAAAACAAGGACACCTCCATGCCCAAAAAATGGGGCTTTATACCACGACCTCTTCATCACCATCGTTGCCAACTTGTTTGTCAAAAAAACTCCGTCAACAGACGGAAAGTGGGGAAGAAGTGATTTATTCCAATGACTCTATCTTTAAACTAGTGACTAAACTGGCTCCACTCTATGAGGTAGACCCAAAATTGGTAATGGCTATCATTTCTGTTGAATCTGGATTTAACGTGCGCGCAGTATCGCCCAAGAACGCACAAGGTCTGATGCAGCTTATTCCAGAAACCGCAAAGCGCTTTCGAGTCAAGAATTCTTTTGATGCCGAGGATAACATTAAGGGTGGTATAGCTTACCTGCAATGGTTGTTGGCATTCTTTAAGGGCAATGTGTCTTTGGTTGCCGCAGCATACAATGCAGGAGAGCGAGCTGTTGAAAGGTACCGCGGAATCCCACCTTATCCCGAGACAAAGAACTATGTAAAGAAGATTAGGAAACTCTATAAGAAGCGAATTCATCCATATCGTCCCAGTGTTGTAGGTAGATAAACTGTTGTTTACGGCGCCAGGTTAGTGATAGCAACTACTTGTTTTTATAATGAATACTGACGAAACTTTTATTACGCGCTGACGAGTTTTTCATTAATCTTTAAAATTATAATCAACAAATGTGTAATGAAATATTGGGTACTCGGCAGCTATCAACCAGCAACAATTAATAGCTTTGCAATAGTTAACAATGTGCTTTATAAAAGATTAATCCGTTTCTGAAAAAAATATTGAAGGGAAAATTAGGTAACAACATGAACAATATACCAGTCCAACGCCTGCTTAAGACCCTCATCAATTCGATGAGTTGGCACATAACCTAACAACCTGATGGCCTTGGAAACATCAGCCTGGGAATGGCGAACATCACCCTCACGAAAAGCCACGAACTGGGGTTTATGATTCTTCAGGTATGGAAATTTTCTCACTAACAAAGAACGTATCATTTCATAGAGCCGGTTAAGGCTTGTTCGTTCGTTGAGCGCTACGTTGTACACTTGATTGACCGCATCGGGATCATCGGTTAGCGATGCAAGAAGGTTTACCTGAACAACATTCTCTATATAGCAAAAATCCCGACTGGTTTCCCCGTCACCATTTATTCGAAGGAGCTGGCCCTTAATAAGTACAGAAATCCATTGGGGGATCACTGCAGCATATGCACCATTCGGGTCTTGCCTTGGACCAAAAACATTGAAATAACGTAGCCCTATGGACTCAATACCACCATAACAACTAGAAAATACTTCAGCATAAAGTTCGTTGACATACTTGGTAACCGCATACGGTGAAAGTGGTCGGCCAATCATCGATTCTATCTTGGGCGAATCAGGATGGTCACCATAAGTTGAACTGGATGCTGCATAAACAAAACGTTTCACGGAAGCATCTCTCGATGCCACTAGCATATTTAGAAATCCAGAAATATTGTTCTCGTTTGTTAGAATAGGGGCTTCAATTGAGCGCGGCACAGACCCTAGAGCTGCATGATGCAAGACATAATCTACCTTGCAACAGGCTTCCCTGCAATCTTCCAGCTGGCGGATATCCCCTTCAATAAATTTAAAATTAAGCCAAGCCTGTACCTCTACCTGCTCCTTTACCAGATTGAGATTGTGCATGTATCCGGTTGAGAAATTGTCTAACCCAATTACTCTTTGGTTTAGCTTGAGCAGTGCCTCCAGTAAATTGGATCCGATAAAGCCAGCAACGCCGGTAATTAACCAGCAATATTGATGTTCTTTCAAATGCTGTTGGGCGCTCTGGTATTTTGTCATTTCCAGCTTATTTTTGTTCTTTTAAATTCAGAGACGCCAGACACTAAGGCCAGTTTTGTTAAGTGCTTTCTGGTCAAACTGGGATTTAACGTCAATGAAGCACCCCCCCTCAATAACCTTGGATTGAAGATCAGATATTGGCCTATCAATAAACTCTCGATGAGGCACTGCAACAATAATTGCCTCAGCACGTGGGAGACTCTCCCACGATTCAAGTTCTACTCCATATTCATGACGCGCCTCTTTAGCATCGGCTATGGGGTCATGAATATGTAGCTCAACCCCATAAGATTTTAGTTCATTTATCAAATCAGCAACTTTAGAGTTTCTCAAATCGGAGCAATTTTCCTTGAACGTCAGTCCCAGCACATTTACTTTCGCACCTCTAACATTACAGTTCGCTTTAATAAGCTGCTTTATCGTTTGTTCTGCGACAAACTTTGCCATACTGTCGTTGATACGACGCCCAGCTAAGATCACCTGTGGGCTATATCCAACCATTTCTGCCTTGTGAGTAAGATAATAGGGATCCACACCAATGCAGTGCCCCCCTACCAAACCGGGACGAAAAGGAAGAAAATTCCATTTGGTACCGGCGGCCTGCAAAACCTCTAAAGAATCAATTTCTAGCCTATCAAAAATAATTGCTAACTCGTTCATCAATGCAATGTTAAGGTCACGCTGTGTATTTTCAATAACTTTAGCAGCTTCAGCAACCTTAATACTTGATGTGCGGTGTACACCAGCGGTTATTACAGTTTCATAGAGCATGGCTATTTTCTCCAGGGTATCCTCATCATCCCCAGATACAACCTTTACGATTGCTGTAAGTGTATGTTCTTTGTCACCAGGATTGATCCGTTCTGGAGAAAAACCAATGTGAAAATCTTCTTTCCATTTCATACCCGAATGCTTCTCTAGAACTGGAACGCAAACTTCCTCAGTCGCTCCAGGGTAGACTGTAGACTCATAGGTAACTATGACACCACGTTTCATATACTTTCCGATAGTTTCACTCGCAGCAATAAGCGACGTAAAGTCAGGCTGGTGAGCAAGGTCTACTGGTGTGGGAACCGAAACTACAATATAGTCAGCCGAAGACAACTCAGTTGGATCGGTAGTCACAATTAGATTCTTTGCAGCCTGCAGATCATCACGTGAAACTTCGCCAGTCGGATCGATGTAACATTTATAGCTCTCGATTTTTCTACTGGAAAGGTCGTAGCCTACAGTTTTCCCTTTTTTACCAAATTCAACTGCCAAAGGTAATCCGACATATCCCAAACCAACCACGGCCACTACGTTCATAAGTCATCTCCAGTCAATTTATTGTTGTTCTTCTTACTACAAGAAAACATCGCAATTCTAACCTCATCTCTTACACAAAACTTTCGTTGGAATCTTGTATTAAAAAAATTCTCTCACATTCTTGTATCGGCGTATGGTTTAATATCTATAGACAGAAGCAGCGCAATAGGAAGCACTAATCATCAGGACTCAGGATACGCTCTAACTTAAACATAAACGAAATGCTAAGCTTTGTTAACTCGAGAATATATGAGTAAATTGGAAAAAAGAAAAATAACCAGCGTAAAATTGAGCACTAAATACCCCACAACACCATCATTCTACTGTTACCGATTTTGCCAAGTTTCGTGGTTTATCAATATCGGTGCCTTTTTGTAAGGCGACATGGTAGGCGAGTAACTGTAGTGGAACAGTGTGGAGGATAGGGCTGAGAAGCCCTGCATGCTCAGCCATACGGATAATATGGAGTCCTTCGCTTTCCTGAATACGAGAGTCGGCATCTGCAAAGACATAGAGTTCACCTCCACGTGCGTGCACTTCCTGTAAATTGGATTTAAGTTTCTCCAGCAACGCATCGTTGGGAGCGATGGCAACTACGGGCATGTCCTTATCTACCAAAGCAAGCGGACCATGCTTCAATTCACCTGCGGGGTAGGCTTCAGCATGAATATAGGAAATTTCCTTGAGCTTGAGCGCACCTTCCATGGCAATGGGATAATGCATGCCGCGCCCGAGAAATAGGGCATGACGCTTTTGGGAAAATCTTTCAGCCCAGGCCTTGACCTGCGTCTCCACTTGCAGCGCATGCTGTAGTGCAACGGGCAAGTGGCGTAGTGCGGCAATCATTTCAAGTTCACGCTCATCGGATAATTTACCGCGCAGTTTCGATAATGTCATGGTAAGCAGCATCAGCGCTGCTAACTGCGTGGTGAATGCCTTGGTGGAAGCCACACCGATTTCTGGTCCGGCACGGGTGAGAAAACGTAAATCAGCTTGCCTCACGAGTGCACTTTCCGCTACATTGCAGATAGCAAGACTATGACGATGTCCCAATGATTTAGCGTAGCTGAGTGCGGCCAAAGTATCGGCGGTCTCGCCAGACTGTGAAATTCCCACTACTAGCGCATTGGACTGAGAAACTGGATCACGGTATCGGTATTCGCTAGCAATCTCAACGTTGCAAGTCAATCCAGCCACGGATTCGATCCAGTAACGGGCAACCAATCCTGCGTGGTAGCTAGTACCGCAAGCGAGTATCAGGATGCTCTTGGTCTGCTTGAAGATATTTTCTGCCTCACTTCCAAACAATCGTGGAGAAATGGAGTGAGCATTGAGTACCATTTCAAGCGTATTTGCCACCGCACCCGGTTGCTCGAATATTTCTTTTTGCATGAAGTGGGCATAAGGGCCCATCTCCACCGCCTCATTGGTGAGCTTACTTTCGTGTACAGCGCGTTCCACCTCCTTGCACGGTCCGGCACCAAGACAACTAACGATACGGTAGCCATCACGGCGCAACTCAGCAACATCGCCCTCTTCCAAGTAGATCATGCGCTTGGTAACCTGCAGCAACGCGGAGACATCGGAGGCAGCATAGTTGCCATCTTCACCCAGCCCTAGCAGCAGCGGCGCACCGTTGCGAGAAACAATGATACGATCCGGATGCGTCTCTTCCATTACAGCAATGGCATAAGCGCCTTGCAATTCAGCAACCGAACGGCACACCGCTTCTAATAAATCAGGAGCTTTCTCTAAGTTAAGCATGATGAGATGGGCGATAACTTCGGTGTCAGTATCAGAGACAAACTCAAAACCTGCATCCTGCAAGCGCTGATGTAACGCCTCGTGATTCTCGATGATGCCGTTATGTACCACCGCGACCTTCGATACCCCACCACCGGAAAAGTGGGGGTGCGTGTTGCGCTCAGAAGGTGCGCCATGTGTAGCCCATCGGGTGTGTGCGATACCAATCTTACTTTGAAATTGCCGTTCGTTTACAAGCTTGCTGAGTTCGGCGACCCGCCCGGTAGTGCGCAATCGATTCAATCCACCATTCAGCAGCGCAATCCCAGCAGAATCATAACCACGATATTCTAGGCGATGCAAGCCTTCTAGTAACGTAGGCACAATATTATTTTGGGCTACTGCACCAACTATGCCACACATGGATGATCTTCCTTGTATCTAGGTTCCATAATCGTAAAGCGGCAAAAAATTCACCGTTTCGTGTTTCATTTTTCATCTTTCTCTTTTTTCACTGGCCTCTTCCATCCAGCAATACTCATCTGTTTGGCGCGTGACAGGGTCAGTTCCTCCGGCGGCGTGTCCCTGGTAATGGTCGACCCTGCACCTATGGTGGAACCTTTTGCTACCTTCACCGGTGCGATTAATTGCGTATTCGAACCAATAAATACATTGTCTTCAATGATAGTCTGGTGCTTGTTGGCCCCATCATAGTTGCAGGTAATTGTCCCGGCGCCAACATTGACATTCTTACCAATTGTTGTGTCACCGATATAGCTCAAGTGATTCGCCTTGCTACCGATGGCGATACTGCTGTTCTTAACTTCGACAAAGTTGCCGACATGGACCTTGTTGGCAAGTCTCGTTCCCGGACGTATACGGGAAAATGGTCCGATTCGGCAGTTTTTTCCAATATCAGCATTTTCGATCAAGCTAAATGGAAAAATTGTCGTATCTACTTCAACCTTCACATTTTTTAATATACTGTGAGCTCCCACTCTCACGCCGTCACCAAGCTTCACCAAACCCTCGAAAATACAGTTGATGTCTATTTCCACATCTTTGCCACAATCAAGTTGTCCGCGAATATCAATACGCGCAGGATCGGCCAAGGTCACACCTTGCTCGAGCAATTTATTTGCAAATTCATTTTGGTAAATTCGCTCGAGCACTGCTAATTGTACCTTACTATTGACGCCCAACACCTCCCAGGTGTGGCATGGATGCGCTGCCTCAATCTTGACACCCACCGTGGTCGCCATCGCTACAATGTCGGTGAGGTAGTACTCTTTTTGTGCGTTTTTGTTTTCTAGCCTGGGCAACCAGTCATGCAAACGTGCATTAGGAACCGCCATGATACCAGTGTTAACTTCATGGATTTGTCGCTGAACTAAGCTAGCATCTTTTTCTTCGACAATAGCGGAAATCTTACCCGTTTCAACATCACGCATGATTCTGCCATAACCGGACGGCTCGTTTAGTTCCACAGTCAGCAAAACCAAATTTTCTGACGAGGCAGCTGTTATTAGCTCCTTTAGAGTTTCAACTCTGGTCAGCGGCACATCACCATATAACACCAGCGTCACACCTTTTTCGTCTAAATGCGGCAGGGATTGCATCAGCGCGTGGCCAGTACCCAATTGTGGTTCCTGTTTTACCCAAATAAGTTCATTATCGGCTATCGTTTTCGGAATGGTTTCGTCGCCATGGCCATATACCACACAAATTGTTTGCGGCAACAATGCGTGAGCCGTGTCAAGCACATGGGAAAGCAATGGCTTACCTGCTAGCTGGTGCAAAACCTTGGGCAAAGCCGAGTACATGCGCTTTCCGAGTCCGGCGGCTAGAATGACGATATTTAGTTTTTGCACAACAATAACGTGTAAACAACCATTCGTAAGAAGTGTTTCACAATGGATTTCATCAAGCGATAACTTGACTACAATCTAATTAATCGGATGGGATGGTATAAAGTTTAACTTCAATTGCCACTTTTTGTAGAAATTATCGTGGAAAAATAAAAAGGCGGCAGAAGCCGCCCTTTTTGGATCCTAAATAAAACTCAGTGTGCACGTTTTCTCAATTTTTTAATCGCTGCTATCTGCGCAACAGATTCTGCCAACTCAGCCTGGGCACGAGCGTAATCCATCGTAGAGGAGCGATCTTTCATAGCCTCCTCTGCACGTGCTTTAGCTTCGATGGCTTTAGCCTCGTCGAGATCAGCGCCGCGCACGGCAGTGTCAGCAAGAATAGTCACCACACCGGGCTGTACTTCAAGCATTCCACCAGAAACATAAATTAATTCTTCCTCAGACTGATCAGGCACCTTAATCCGTACCGATCCAGGCTTTATTCTTGTAATCAATGGCGCATGACGGGGATAAATCCCCACTTCACCCATTTGTGCCGGCACAATAACAGTCTCCGCAATCCCAGAAAAGACGGCCTGCTCAGCACTTACCACGTCTACATGTATTGTCATTACCATAGTCTGCTCTACTTTTACTGAATAGTCTTGGCCTTTTCAACTGCCTCTTCTATCTCGCCGACCATGTAGAAGGCTTGCTCAGGTAAGTGATCATAATCGCCATTAACGATGCCCTTGAAACCTTTGATAGTTTCTTTCAGCGATACGTATTTTCCTGGCGAACCCGTGAACACCTCTGCCACATAAAACGGCTGCGATAGAAAACGTTGGATCTTTCGCGCTCTCGCTACTGCTAGTTTGTCATCGGCAGAAAGTTCGTCCATCCCCAAAATTGCAATGATGTCACGCAATTCCTTGTAACGCTGCAGTGTCTGCTGCACATCGCGTGCGGTATTGTAGTGCTCTTCGCCAACCACCAAAGGATCAAGCTGACGCGACGTAGAATCAAGCGGATCGACTGCTGGATATATTCCTAGCGAAGCAATATCGCGCGATAACACCACGGTTGCATCTAAGTGACCAAAGGTGGTTGCTGGCGACGGATCAGTCAAGTCATCCGCTGGTACATACACGGCTTGAATCGACGTAATCGAGCCAGTTTTGGTAGAAGTAATCCGCTCTTGTAAACGCCCCATTTCTTCAGCCAACGTAGGCTGGTACCCCACTGCAGAGGGCATGCGGCCCAGCAAGGCTGACACTTCTGTTCCAGCAAGCGTGAAACGATAAATATTATCCACAAACAACAGCACATCTCGGCCTTCATCACGGAAAAATTCCGCCATGGTTAATCCGGTTAGCGCCACACGTAGCCTATTACCAGGGGGTTCGTTCATTTGGCCGTATACCAACGCCACTTTATCAAGCACGCCTGAATCTTTCATTTCATGGTAGAAGTCGTTGCCTTCACGGGTACGCTCGCCTACGCCAGCAAATACAGCAAATCCACTGTGCTCAGTAGCGATGTTGCGGATCAATTCCATCATATTAACGGTCTTGCCCACACCTGCTCCGCCGAACAGACCCACCTTACCGCCCTTGGCAAAAGGACAGATCAAATCGATAACCTTGATCCCGGTTTCCAGCAATTCAGTGGATGCTGATAGCTCATCAAATGCCGGTGCCGTACGGTGAATCGACATAGATTTTTCTGCGCCGATGGGGCCCATCTCGTCAATTGGCCTACCTAGCACGTCCATGATGCGACCCAATGTCTTGGGACCCACCGGCACCATAATTGGTGTGCGAGTGTTGGTTACCGCCATTCCACGACGCAGCCCATCTGAGGAACCAAGTGCAATCGTGCGCACTATACCGTCACCCAATTGCTGCTGTACTTCGAGAGTGAGTTCTGTTTTTTCCATTATCAGTGCGTCATACACTTTTGGCATTGATTCACGCGAAAATTCAACATCAACTACCGCGCCGATACACTGAACAATTTTTCCTTGGTCCATGGTTGTTCCTTAAATGCTAAATCAAAATTATTAAACTGCCGCAGCGCCGCCTACTATTTCAGAAATCTCTTTCGTAATAGCTGCCTGACGGGTCTTGTTGTAAATTAAAGTCAATTCGTCAATCACGTCGCCTGCATTATCTGATGCGGCCTTCATTGCGACCATCCGGGCTGATTGTTCGGAAGCTAAGTTTTCCGTCAACGACTGATAAATTAGTGCTTCGATATAGCGCACCATGATGTCATCAATAACCGTCTTAGCATCAGGCTCGTAAATGTAGTCCCATATCCCGCCCTGAACCCCATGATCCTGGCGATCATTTTCACCTACACTACCCTGAAGTCGCGCATCAGACAGTGGCAGCAATTTTTCCATTATGGGCTCTTGTTTCATAGCGTTAATGAAGCGGGTGTAAAAAATAAATACCTGGTCGAAGCGATCCTGAGTGTAACCATCAAGTATGATTTTCACTGCACCAATAAGTTTTTCCAAGTGTGGAGCGTCACCCAACCCAACGACATTCGAAACCACATTGGCTCCAAGACGGGTCATAAAACCCAAACTTTTATTTCCGATACAGCAAACTTCAATCTGCTCGTTCTCATCCTCCCACGCTTTCATTTTTGCCAGTGCCAAGCGCAGAACGTTAGTGTTGAGTCCACCACACAAACCCTTGTCGGACGTGACCACAATAATACCGATACGTTTGACTGTATCCCGTTCCACCAAAAAGGGGTGGCGATATTCGCTATTGGCTCGACTCATGTGTGCTGCGATATTGCGGATTTTGTCACCGTAAGGACGTGCTTTTCTCATCCGATCTTGCGCCTTACGCATTTTAGAGGCCGCCACCATTTCCATCGCGCGCGTGATCTTTTGTGTATTTTTTACACTTTTGATCTTGTTCCGTATTTCTCTGCTTCCAGCCATCGGTTAATACGATCCACTTGTCTTAAAGTCCTGAACTGCCATGTCGAGTTCTTTCTCAGTTTCAGCATCGAGATCTTTACTGGTCTCAATCTTGTCCATGATGGCACTGTATTTACCCCGCATATGGCCTCTCAGCGCCGTCTCAAATGCTAGCGCGCGCTTTACTTCCACATCATCTAGATAACCCTTATTGACAGCAAACAACGTGAGCGCCATTTCAGACACACTCAAAGTAGCATATTGAGCCTGCTTCATCAGTTCCGTTACCATTCTGCCGCGCTCCAATTGCCTACGGGTAACATCGTCAAGATCTGAAGCAAATTGTGCGAATGCTGCAAGTTCACGATACTGTGCCAACGCCAAACGTATGCCGCCCCCTAGTTTTTTGATAATTTTGGTTTGTGCCGCACCACCTACACGCGACACCGAAATCCCTGCGTTAATCGCAGGACGAATACCAGCATTGAACAAATCAGTGTCCAGAAAGATCTGGCCGTCAGTAATTGAAATTACGTTGGTAGGAACAAAAGCGGTAACGTCACCCGCCTGGGTCTCGATTATAGGCAACGCCGTTAGCGAACCAGTCTTACCTTTAACCTCTCCGTTAGTAGCTTTTTCCACATATGCCACACTAACTCTAGCGCCACGCTCCAACAAACGTGAGTGCAGGTAAAACAAGTCACCGGGGTAGGCCTCGCGACCAGGTGGACGGCGGAGCAACAATGAAATTTGTCGGTATGCCCAAGCTTGCTTGGTTAAGTCGTCATAAATAATAAGGGCATCTTCACCCTTGTCACGGAAATATTCGCCCATGGTGCAGCCGGAATAGGGTGCAATAAATTGCATTGCTGCCGATTCGGATGCAGTTGCAGCTAATACAATGGTGTATTCCATAGCGCCATGTTCTTCTAGCTTGCGTACTACGTTTGCAATAGACGAAGCTTTTTGTCCGATTGCAACATAGATGCAGGTCATGTTTTCACCCTTCTGATTGATGATTGTATCAATCGCAACTGCGGTTTTACCAGTTTGGCGGTCACCAATGATCAATTCACGCTGACCCCGTCCAATAGGAACCATGGCATCAATTGACTTCAACCCAGACTGCACCGGCTGATCCACCGACTTACGCCAGATCACCCCTGGCGCAATTTTCTCGATCGGTTCCGAATCCTGCGCTGTTATTGGACCCTTGCCGTCTATAGGCTGCCCCAGCGCGTTGACAACACGACCAATTAGCCCTTTACCTACTGGCACCTCCAAAATACGGCTGGTACACTTAACAATATCACCCTCGGTAATGTGCTCATATGCGCCTAGAATCACTGCACCTACGGAATCGCGCTCAAGATTAAGCGCGAGACCAAAAGTGTTACCAGGAAACTCCAACATCTCGCCTTGCATCACGTCAGACAATCCGTGAACACGCACAATCCCGTCGGTCACTGAGATGATAGTACCCTGAGTACGGACTTCCGAAGTGGCATCAAGCCCCTCTATCTTGCTTTTAATCAGCTCGCTGATTTCAGATGGATTTAACTGCATTTCTTATAACTCCTAGCTTTTAAGCGCAACGGACATAGCTTCCAGTTTTCCGCGCACGGAAGCGTCAAATACTTCGTCGCCGATTTCAACTTTTACCCCACCTATCAATTCCGGATTTACATTTACTTTGGCCTCTATTTTTCGCTTAAATTTAGACTCGAGGCCTACTACCAAGTCTTTTAATTGACGGTCAGTCATGGCAAATGCGGAAGAAACTTTTGCCTCCAGCACACCTTCGTGTTGTGCCTTCAACTGCTCAAACAAATCACTCACTTGGGGCAATACTTTGACCCGCTTGCTTTCCACCAACAGCAAAATAAAATTACGACCTTCGTTGCTGAGTTCGTCACCACATATACCGAGAAGTAATTCGCCCAGATGCTTGGCGGAAACCCCTGGGTTGCTGAGGAGAGCAAGAATACGTTCGTCACCAGCTACAATCGCAGCGAATTGCAGCATGTCAGACCAGGCGGGCAGTGTATTGTCCGCCCTAGCCAACCTGAAGACCGCTTCGGCATAGGGGCGTGCAATTGTGAGCGCTTCAGCCATTGCCTATAGCTCCGCTTTAATAGTTGCAAGCAAATCAGCGTGAGTTTTAGCATTTACTTCGCGATGCAGAATTTTCGCCGCGCCCGCCACAGCCAAATCAGCTACATGCTGACGTAACATTTCTCTAGCACGAAACACTTCCTGTTCAACTTCCGCCTTCGCGCCAACAAGAATTCGATTACCTTCTTCCTTGGCAATCTCCTTTGCTTCCTCGACGACCTGGGATGAGCGTTTTTCCGCTTGGGTAATGATCTCGGCTGCTCTCTGCTTTGCTTCACGCAGTTTTTCTGCAGCATGCTTAGAAGCCAGCTCCAGCTCCTGTTTTCCACGCTCTCCTGCAGCCAAGCCATCTGCAATTTGTTTCTTGCGATCGCTAAGTGACTGCATGATGGGTGGCCACACAAATTTCATACAGAACCAGACGAACAGGATGAACATGATCGTTTGCCCGAGCAGGGTAGCATTGATATTCATTTACGGACCTTTCTTGAATAATGGACGATGATTGGCTCTAACCGCCAACTACCGCAAATAGAATATACATGGAAATACCTACGGCAATCATTGGTACAGCGTCGACCAGACCCATGACAATAAAAAACTGCACACGTAACATTGGAATCAGTTCCGGCTGACGTGCCGCACCCTCAAGGAATCGTCCACCCAAAATGCCGATACCAACTGCAGCACCGAGCGCACCTAGGCCCATCATGATCGCGCCAGCGATATACAATAGTGATTGTTCCACAAAGTTCTCCTATAAATAAAATGATGCGAAAATCAATGATGTTCCTGGTGTGCCATATCCAGATAAACAATAGTAAGCGTCATGAATATAAAAGCCTGCAGCGTGATGATTAGGATGTGAAAAATTGCCCACCCCAAGGATAGTAGAACTTGCGTTCCAAACAATACCGAGTTACCTACACTGGCAACAGCCCACGCGCCCCCCATTAGTGCCAGCAAAATAAAAATCATCTCGCCTGCATACATGTTGCCAAACAATCGCAATGAGAGAGAGAGCGGCTTAGCGATTAAGTTTACGCCTTCTAATAAAAGATTAATCGGGATAAAGACAGTTTTTATCACCGGATTATTGCTGCTGAAAGGCTGTAGGGCAAGTTCACCAGCAAATCCACTCACACCTTTAATTTTGATACTGTAATAAATCACCAGAATAAATATCGCTATGGACATGCCAAATGTTGCATTAGGATCCGTGGTAGGAACCACTTTCAGGAAAGGAAGACCGAGAGCATGAGCCACCACCGGCAAATAATCTATGGGCACCAAATCCATTAGATTCATCAAAAAAATCCATATGAAAATGGTCAGCGCCAACGGTGCAACCATTTTATTACGGCCACTGAATGAGCCACGCACACTAGTGTCAATGAACTCAATAATCCATTCGACGAAATTTTGAGAGCCACCTGGCACATTGATAGTTGCGTTTTTTGCGACTCTGGAAAAAAAATAAAGAAAAAGAACGCCAAGCAAAAATGCAACTCCTAACGTGTCCAGATTAATCGCCCAAAACCCCATAGCTTTAGCCTGTTCGGGATCTTGCGCGAGCCCTAAGGTACCATCTGGCAACTTGCCAAAAGTTAGGTTTTGGAGGTGGTGCTTGATATATTCAGTTGAGGTAATCGATTCGCTGGCCATAAATACTTTATTATATTTTACTTTAGTTGTTTTTTCGCGTTGTAAGGGGGGCGATCACCCATGCCAATTGACTCGCCACAAAGCCGATCAAAACAGCGGCAGAGACAAGATTAAACGGCCCCATCCCTAGCGCGAGAAACGTACATACAACCAAAAAACGCTCCAAACTGGAGCGATAAAATAACCACAAGTGCTGATGTGTTCCCAGTAGTATTTTCTGTTCGCTACGTCGCATTCGCCAAAGCAACAATAACGTGCCCATCAACGCGACTAACCCGCCGTATAATGCTGCCTTTGCTACCGCCTCCCCTTGCAGCACATAACCCAGCACCCCAGCCACAACCGAAGTTACAATCTGCAGCCATGCGGTGCGGTATACGCTGGATTCCATTACCGGAGCTCAACGCTTAAAATGGTAAATTCTAATGTTTCATGGAAAAACTGTCAAGGGACAACCTCTGACAACCTCTAGGAGATGATAAAAAATATATTCTCTCAGAGTCGCCGAGGAGCAAAGTTCGAGACCAAAAATGAAAGACCTCTATATCAAGAAAACTTCAAATGCTCTATTCCTGAACTCAGGTCTGCGTCCTTCGCCTTCGCTCCCTTGAGTTTAATTTGCAAACGTAGCTCGTTCATGGAATCGGCATTCCTTATGGCATCCTCATAACTGATCTTACCAGCTTCATAAAGCTCGAACAACGCTGTGTCAAAAGTCTGCATACCTAGTTCGCGAGATCTTTTCATGATTTCCTTGATCTCGTGAATATCACCCTTAAGGATTAGATCCGAAATCAACGGGGATTCAAGCAAGATTTCAAACGCTGCTACCCGCCCCTTGCCTGCTTTTATGGGGAGCAACCGCTGAGCAACTAACGCTTTCATATTTAACGATAAATCCATCAGCAATTGCATTCTGCGCTCTTCAGGGAAGAAATTGATTATGCGGTCAAGCGCCTGATTAGCATTGTTGGCATGCAACGTACCCATGCACAGATGCCCAGTTTCGGAAAAGGTAATTGCATGCTCCATGGTCTCGCGCGCACGAATCTCACCTATCAGGATCACATCGGGAGCCTGGCGCAAGGTGTTTTTCAGTGCAGATTCCCACGACTCCGTGTCTATCCCTACCTCGCGCTGAGTTATCATGCAGTTAATGTGCTCATGCACATATTCCACAGGATCTTCGATGGTAATAATATGACCATGACTATTTTGGTTGCGATATCCAATCATTGCCGCCAACGAAGTAGATTTACCAGAACCGGTGGCACCGACAAAAATTACCAGACCCCGCTTGCTCATCGCCACATCTTTTAGTACCGGCGGCAGCCCTAACTCGTCAAATGTTGGGATCACAGTGGTAATAGTACGCAACACCATTCCCGCACACTGCTGCTGGATGAAGGCGTTGACACGGAAACGTCCTATGCTAGGCGGGTGGATGGCAAAGTTGCATTCCTTAGTAGCTCCGAACTCGGCTGTTTGTTTTTCGTCCATAATGGCGCGCACTAGTTCCAAAGTATGCTGCGGCGTCAACGGCTGCTTGGACACCGGAACCATTTTTCCATCGATCTTGAAAGAGGGCGGGAGACCGGCAGTAATGAACACATCTGATGCTTTTTTGCTGAGCATTAAACGCAGCAGATCAAATACAAATTTTGTTGCCTGATCTTGTTCCATGATTTATCCCTGAATTTCTCTATTTCTCGACCATACTTAGGTGAATAATCGTCAACCTGGAAAACTTTCTTTGTTCGCGGCCTTGGTGCGAGCTTCAGCATTGGTAATGAGATTACGTTTCACCAAGTCCGTCAGATTTTGATCTAGTGTTTGCATGCCCACACCTTGGCTGGTTTGGATTGTTGAATACATTTGTGCCACCTTTCCTTCGCGAATCAGATTGCGGATTGCTGGGGTACCAATCATGATTTCGTGAGCCGCTACTCGGCCGGTGCCATCTTTGGTCTTGCACAGCGTCTGTGAAATCACTGCGCGCAGCGATTCTGATAGCATTGCGCGCATCATTTCCTTCTCCTGTGCTGGGAATACATCGATGATCCGGTCGATGGTCTTGGCAGCAGAGCTCGTGTGGAGTGTGCCAAACACCAAATGTCCGGTTTCTGCTGCAGTCATAGCTAAGCGAATAGTTTCCAAGTCGCGCATCTCACCAACTAGAATGATGTCAGGGTCTTCCCGCAATGCTGAGCGTAGCGCATTGCTAAAACTATGGGTGTCACGCCCAATTTCTCGCTGGTTAATAAGACAATTCTTGGGTTCGTGCACGAATTCGATCGGATCTTCAAGCGTCAATATGTGTGCGTGTTCTTTCTCGTTAATGTCATTAATCATTGCTGCTAAGGTTGTGGATTTACCAGAACCGGTAGGACCGGTCACCAACACTACACCACGTGGTTGTTGGGCAATTTCGGCAAATATCTTTGGCGCCTTAAGGTCCTCTAGACTTAACACATTCGAAGGAATAGTCCTTAGAACTGCGGCTGCGCCGCGCTGGGTATTGTAGGCATTTACCCGGAAACGCGCCAGATTAGGAACGTCGAAGGAAAAGTCGCATTCCAGATCTTCCTCATAGGATTTTCGCTGGCCATCGTTCATGATGTCATACACCATTTCGTGAACGTCTTTGTGCTCCATAGCTGGTAAGTTGATACGCCTGATTTCGCCATGTACTCGGATCATTGGCGCCATTCCCGCAGACAGATGTAAATCTGAAGCCTTGTTCTTGACCGCAAAGGAGAGTAGTTCTACTATGTTCATAGTGGCGCCCCGGTAACCAACGTTAATTATGTATTACGGCTCTAACCTCTCAAAATTGAGCAGGCTGTGAGAATTATGTTCAAGACGAAGCAACATAATGAGGCAACATATGGTCTGAGCCGACTCAGGAAAGCGAGTCAAGCTCGCAGGTTATGGTAACAATAGCCTCTACCTTACAGGCCGTAAAGACGCGAATCGCCAAAGCTGCACAAAACACCGGTCGACAGCCAGATGAAATCATGCTGCTGGCAGCGAGTAAAACCAACACCGCCGAGCAAGTGAAGGAAGCGTGGCTCGCAGGACAAACCATTTTCGGTGAAAATTACCTTCAGGAAGCACTGGAAAAAATATTTGTGCTTTCTGATTTGCCCATCGAATGGCATTTCATTGGACCCATACAGAGCAATAAAACAAGACGTATAGCGGAGAACTTTGCTTGGGTCCACAGTGTGGACAGAAAGAAAATTGCCGACCGTTTGTCGCGGGACAGGCCAGAAACGCTACCTCCACTTCAAATCTGTATACAAGTAAACGTAAGTGGAGAGGACACCAAAAGCGGCGTGTCACCTAAATTTGCGGCCGACCTTGCGGCTTATGTGGTAGGGCTGCCCCGCCTGAGACTACGCGGACTAATGGCCGTTCCCGAGCTTACTACCGCCACTGCCTTGCAGCGTAGCCAGTTTCGTATGTTACGGAATATGTACGATCAACTCAGGCAGGATGGGTTTGATCTTGACACTCTCTCAATGGGCATGTCAGAGGATATGGATAACGCCATCGCAGAAGGTTCGACCATTGTGCGAGTCGGTACAGCGATTTTTGGACCAAGACGTTACCCTATACCTGAGGAGCTTGCTGCCCGCGCAACACGTTGAGAGCAAGATACTTATCTTTCAATTGCCCTTTAGTCTCTATGATGTCTGGGTTAATGATAATACAGTCTACCGGGCACACCTCGACACATTGTGCTGTTTCATAATGCCCCACGCATTCGGTGCATGAGGTGGGTTCAATTACGTAGATTTCCTCACCCTGTGAAATCGCACTATTAGGACATTCCGGCTCACATACATCACAATTGATACATTCGTCAGTAATCATTAAAGCCATATAAACCTCTCAAAAATCACATCCCAGCCTTGATACGTAACTGCGCTGAGATCAGGGGATGCACGAACTTGTCGACATTACCACCAAGTAGAGCAATTTCCCGCACGATGGTTGCGGAAATAAACATATATTGTTCAGATGGAGTCATGAATACAGTTTCAACATCGGGATACATGCTGCGATTCATGCCCGCCATCTGAAACTCGTATTCAAAATCAGACACTGCACGTAACCCACGCAGAATCACTCTGGCGTTCTGTTGCTGCAAAAATTCCATCAATAATCCAGAAAATACCATCACCTCTACATTGGGACAATCTGTTAACACCTCTCTCGCCATTTTCACACGCTCATCTAAGCTAAAAAATGGTTCTTTGCCGCTACTCTGGGCTATTGCCACCACCACTTGGTCGAATAAACGTGAAGCACGCCGAACCAGATCCTCGTGACCGCGAGTGATGGGATCGAAGGTACCAGGATAGATGGCTTTATCCATTTTTCTCATATCTTAATAATTGATAACGTACTTTGCCTGCCCGACCGCCGCGCCAAACCAACCAGCCACCATCCAGCTCCGAGAAATTATCGTCCTCCACATAGACCAGCCCATCCTTGGCAAGATGTAGTGGCAACAGGGGCAGCAATTCGGGCAACAACCCCAGCCGATAAGGTGGATCAAGAAAAATCACGTCAAATTGCCGCTGGTCAGACATGATGAATTCTAGCGCATCCATCATCAGCAATTCTATTTGATCTGCTCGCAGTTTTTGCAAATTGGTCTGCAACACACTATATACCGTGGGACTAGATTCCACCATCACTACGCGCTTGGAACCGCGGGATGCGGCCTCAATGCCCATCGCTCCGCTACCAGCAAACAAATCTAGACAAGTTCTGCCACTCATATCCTGTCCTAACCAGTTGAAAACCGTCTCGCGTACCCGATCAGGCGTAGGACGTAAACCTGCGCTACGCGGGAAGGTAATTACGCGGCTGCGCCATTTTCCGCCGATTACACGAACTTTGTTTTGAATTAATGGCACTCAGTGAGGAATTCTGGAGAAAACATTTACAAACAGACTGTCTTTGAAAAGTTTTTCCTATTTCTCTTCTGCTGCTCCCACTACGACCGTTACCATCCCTTCTGGGTGGATACGTCGCTGGAAAGCCTCCCTGATCTGCTCCACGGTTACTTTATCCACCGCACTGACGTAGTCCTCTAAGTAGGTGAGGGGGAGATTATAGAAACCAATCATGGCAAGATACCTCAAGATTTTCTTATTACTATCTATGCGTAGAGGAAAACCGCCAACGATGTTCCCCCTAGCTGCGGTCAATTCCTTCTCAGTTGGGCCACCAGCTATAAAATCAGCTAACACCTTTTGAGTAATCATTAGGGCTTCCTCGGCCTGCTCCTTCTTAGTCTGCAGGCCAATCTGGAATGGACCCGCCTGCTTTAGTGGAAGAAAGCTGCTGCGAACACTGTAGGCTAGCCCACGTTTCTGACGGATTTCCTCCATCAGGCGCGATGCAAATCCGCCACCGCCAAGTATGTAATTCCCGACTACCAGTGGATAATAATCAGGGTCATCACGTTGCAGCCCAGGATAAGCTAACAGAATATGGCTTTGCGACGCAGGATGAGTAATTCTTTTAGTGCCCGCTACAGGCTTTACTACTGGTGGCAAATTATCGACAGCTTTACCTTGTGGTAAATCCTTAGACAGAGCCTCGGCAATAGCAGCTGCTTCGGTACGACTAACATCACCCATGATTGACACTACCGCATTCGTAGCCACATAATGAGATTGATAAAAATCCACCAAATCTCTACGCCGCAATGTTTTTAATGCGGCCACTTCACCCGAACTGCGTAACCCGTAGGGATGATTACCATAAAGCATTTTCATTAGTATACGATCTGCAATATAGCCTGGTTTGGTTTCTGCTTCTTTCAATCTCGCGATTACTCGTGCTCTTTCTCGTAGCATAATGTTTTCAGGGAATTCTGGGTGTTGTATCACTCTAGAGAGGATGTCCAGCGCTTGATCGCGTTCACGTTTACTGCTTAAAGTTCGTAGCGAAATACCAGCACGATCCCGATCAAAGCGGGCACTTAATTGCGCACCAACATCGGCTAATGCCTTTGAAATTTTGTCTTCAGACAAGCCGCCTGCTCCAAGATCGAGTAGATGCAACGTCAGACTAGCACAACCTGATTTTGCTGGCGTATCAGCACTACTGCCTGCACTGAAATCAACGTTTATATCGAGTATCGGCAAACTGCGACTCTCAACAAAATATACCCGTGCACCAGAAGGTGTTTGCCAGTGTTGGATGGGAAGAATGGCAAGCGCCCATTGCGAGTAAATGCCCAAGAGCAAGATAAGTAAAAAGCGCGCTACTGGCATCGAAAACCCCTTTTAAAGTGCCTTTCAAATCAGATTAAGTCCAAATAATCTATATATCTTTCAATACTCATCCAAATATGATTTTCACTTTTGCGCTTAATGCCGCAATCCACCGGGAACAATGAAAGATTTTTGTTCCAGTGGCTGTGGATCAAGCACTGCTACTGTCAGACTGTCCTCTATCAAATATTTCATTGCTACATCGCGTACTTGCTCGGCAGTAACGACCTGTAGCTTTTTTAAAATCGTATCAAGATCGTGATAAGACAGACCAATAGACTCCAACTGGCCGATCTGCATCGCTTGATAAAATATCGAATCAAGCTGAAATACGTGGCCAGACATCACCTGAGCCTTGACACGTGCAAGCTCCTCTTCAGTCACACCATCACGTATAAGTTTTTCAACCTCACCACGCAAGGCCACTTCTAGTTCCACCACCGATTTCCCTTCACTTGGTGTGCCGTTGAGAAAAAACATACCGGGGCCACGCCCGGTAGAATCGTAGTTTGCACTTATCGAACTGGCTATGTGCTGCTCACGCACTATCTCTTTGTTGAGTCGAGCAGATTCGTTACCATCCAACACCCCTACAAGTATCTCCAGCGCATAGGGCTCCCAGTCAGCATTAGCATCGCGCAACACCGGCGCATGATAGCCCATTACGAGGTAAGGCAACCGTGCCGGAGCCTTTACCATCAACCGTTTGATCCCAGCTTGTGGCGGCTCAACCTGTGGCTTACGTGAAGCCAAAGATAATAGTGGCCGAGATTTAATCTTGCCATAATATTTTTGCGCCAAGGAAAATACATCATTCGGGTTAACGTCCCCCACTACTACCAACACAGCGTTGTTGGGTGCATACCAACGGTCATACCACTCCTGAGCATCGCGAACACTCATGTTCTCCAAGTCGTTCATCCAACCAATAATTGGGTGTCTATATGGATGTGATTGATATGCGATGGCCATCATTTTCTCATGTACCAGTGAGCGAGGTTGATCATCGGTGCGTAGCCGCCGCTCCTCCATCACTACCTTGATTTCTTTGGAAAATTCTTCTTTGGTCAATCTCAAGTTACGCATCCGGTCAGCTTCCAGGTTCATTGCTAACGGTAGTTTGGATTTGTGCAATTGCTGAAAATACGCAGTGTAATCGCGAGAGGTAAATGCATTATCGCGCCCACCTACTGCTGCAATTTGCTTAGAAAATTCGCCACTGCTAACTTTTTTGGTTCCCTTAAACATCATATGCTCCAACACATGGGCAACACCTGTGGTACCGTTCGACTCATCAACGCTACCAACCTTGTACCAGATTTGAGAGACAACTACTGGTGAGCGGTGGTCTTCCCTGACAATTAGCTTAAGGCCGTTGGCAAGCATGTATTCGTGTGGATTAGCGGAAGCCTCAAACGAAATCAGTGAAACCAGCACCAAAGCAGCAGCTTGTAATCTAAGAGAATGGAAGACGGCATAAACACAGAAACTAAATTTCATTTTTTAATAGCCCAAGTTTAAGTAAACGGAATAAAATCACACTTGCATATTCCAATAACGAACTGAAACCAATATGACAGCCTACCAGAATGCGAAGTTTCTTCAAATCTAAGAATGACTCTGCCCCAGACGAGACTTTGACCACTAACTGGGCAACCAACCTCAGACGAAGCCTCTCCCACACCCGGGAGAATCTTGGCAAACAGTTATCCAACGTACTCGGTGGCGGTAAGATAGATGAAGCCATCTACGAAGAATTGGAAACTGTATTGCTCACCGCCGATATTGGTATAAATGCGACTACTTGGTTGCTTGATACGCTACGTAAGCAAGTCAAGCAAGATGGTCTGACCGATGCAGCGCAATTAAAAGGAGCGCTGAAAGAAGCGCTGATTGCGTTGCTTGCACCACTTGCACCGCTTGCACGCCCCCTTGATACTAGCACGAAAAAACCGTTCATCATCATGCTGACGGGTGTAAACGGTGTGGGGAAAACCACCTCCATCGGCAAACTTGCCCATTACTTTCGGTCTCAAGAGAAATCAGTGCTGCTTGCCGCTGGTGACACCTTCCGTGCCGCAGCACGTGAGCAGCTCATGATTTGGGGTGAGCGCAACAATGTTTCCGTCGTTTCACAGGAGAATAGTAATCAGCAAAAAGGCGATCCAGCAGCGGTGATATTCGATGCGATCAACGCTGCCAAGGCGCGCAGTATAGACATCGTATTGGCAGACACTGCTGGGCGTCTCACCACACAGTTACACCTAATGGAGGAAATTAAAAAAATCAAGCGCGTCATTGCTAAAGCTAATACGGACGCACCACATGAAGTGTTGTTGGTACTGGATGCTAACACTGGTCAGAATGCGATTAGCCAGGTAAAAGCGTTCGATGACGCGCTAGGTGTCACCGGCCTTATACTTACTAAGCTTGATGGCACTGCCAAGGGAGGCGTAATAGCTGCTATCGCCAGGCAACGTCAGCAGAACCCAATTCCACTGCGCTTTATCGGAGTAGGCGAGGACATGAAAGATTTAAGGCTATTTGACGCAAGAGAATTTGTGGACGCCTTGTTCGATTGATTTTCACCATAGCTCTCCCTGCATTTCCGTAATTTGGATACTTTTCAAATATGATCAGCTTTAGCAACGTCTATAAGCGTTACCCAAACGGGTTTGATGCGCTAAAGAACATTGATTTCACCATTAAACTGGGAGAGATGGTTTTTATTACCGGACATTCAGGCGCTGGCAAAAGCACACTTTTGAGGCTGATTGCAGCTATCGAACGTCCCACCATCGGCGACATCATTGTTAATAACAAGAATGTTGGTATGCTCAAACGCCGTGCAATTCCATTTCTGCGACGCAATCTTGGAATGGTTTTCCAGGATCAAAAAATTTTGTTCGATCGTTCCGTATTCGATAACGTATTATTGCCGTTGCAAATTTGCGGTTTTGATCACAGGTCAGCAACCGGACGAGTGCGCGCGGCTCTCGACAAGGTAGGATTGTTGAACAGGGAAAAAGCGCACCCTATTACACTCTCTGGGGGCGAACGACAGCGATTATGTATTGCCCGTGCTGTAGTTAATCGCCCTTCTATTCTGATCGCTGATGAGCCGACTGCTAATCTTGATGCTGACTACACCAAGGACATCATGAACATGTTCAAGTCGTTTCATCAGGTAGGAGTAACGATTCTAATCGCCATTCCTGATACAAGGCTACTTGGCGGCTCCCAGCAACGCATTCTAGCTCTAAATCACGGGAAGCTAGCGACATGAACACGTGGCTTTCTCTTCATTGGCATGCCTTTTTCCTAGCACTGCGGCGGTTAGCAAGCACGCCGTACGCCAGCCTGCTCAACATTATCGTAATAGGGGTTGCCTTCAGTCTACCCACAGGAGTTTACATACTGCTGGAAAACCTTCAGACTTTTTCAGGACAGACGTCAGGGGAACCACAATTAAGCCTGTTTCTAGAGCTGGATACAGACAAAGCTACGATAGCGAAAATTGAATCACGCCTGAAACAACATCCGCAAGTAGCTAATTTCCAATTCATTTCCAAGGACAGCGCTTTGAAACAGCTTAAGCAAGGAAGTGGGCTGACTGACGTAGTGGATAGCTTAACGCAAAATCCGCTACCCGATGCTTTCATAATTAATGCCAAGAGTGCCGCACCCGAAGTACTAGAGCAATTACGTGCCGAAATACAGAAGTGGCCCAAGGCAGAACATGTACAACTCGACTCTGCCTGGACGAAGCGGCTGGAAGCACTACTCAAACTTGGGCAGCTAGCAGTACTGATACTTACTGCCCTACTAAGTTTTGCGTTAGTAGTAGTAACTTTCAACACCATTCGTTTACAAATTCTTACGAAACGTGACGAGATCGAGGTGTCAAAATTGATTGGCGCAACCAGTGGCTTCATACGCCGCCCATTTCTTTATTTTGGTGCAATTCAAGGGGTAGCAGGGGGAGTTATAGCATGGCTTATCATTGCTATTGTAATTCACTTAATAAATAGCGAATTGACGAATTTGGTACAGCTCTATGCGATTGATTTGCACTTGTACCATCTTTCTTTCGAAGACAGTATCAGTTTGTTACTATTTTCATCCTGGCTAGGCTGGATAGGAGCGTGGCTGTCCGTTGCAAGTCATCTCTGGCAAATAGAACCTAAGTAGTTCAACAAGTTATCATGCTTCCCCTGGGAACTTTTCGAGATAATTAGCACTCTCAGTAATAGAGTGCTAAAATCATCGTTAAGATAGGAGGAGGGGAAAATGACTTTTGCTTTAGCGATGCCCACGACTAGCGGCAGTATTGAAAACTATATCCAGTCTGCTAATCGTTTTCCTATTCTTTCCCAAGAAGAGGAGACCCGCCTCGCACGACGCCTGAGAGACGAGGACGATATAAACGCCGCACGCCAATTAGTGCTATCGCACTTGCGCGTGGTAGTTTCCATCGCTCGCGGCTACAAAGGCTATGGCCTGCCACAGGCTGACCTGATTCAGGAGGGCAACATTGGGTTGATGAAAGCGGTCAAACGCTATGACCCAGAACGCGGTGTGCGACTAGTATCGTTCGCAGTGCACTGGATCAAGGCGGAAATCAATGAGTTCATACTACGAAACTGGCGACTAGTAAAAATTGCAGCTACAAAAGCGCAACGCAAACTATTCTTTAACCTGCGAAGCATGAAACAGAGTCTGGACACTATGAACCCGAAAGAAGTTACTGCCGTGGCAAAGCAACTGGGCGTCAAAGCCAAAGAAGTGGTGGAAATGGAAACTCGCTTTAGCGGACGTGACATTTCTATTGAGCCTTTGTCTCAAGACAATGATGAGACATGCAGTTACAGCCCTATTGCTTATCTTACCAATGGTGATGAACCATCAAAGGTGTTGGAAACCCAACAAAATAGCCAACTGCGTGACAAAGGATTAGAACATGCACTGGCTAACTTAGATACACGTAGCCGCCGCATTATCGAGGCCCGCTGGCTGCGGGAAAAGGGCACTGTAACACTTCATAAACTCGCCGATGAGCTGGGAGTATCCGCCGAACGTATCCGCCAAATCGAAGTTAAAGCAATGCAAAAAATGCGAATGGTAATGAAGACAGTCGTATAAATAGCCATAAGAAACGGGGCCCGACGGCCCCGTTTCATTCTGTTTTAATTTATTCTACGGATGTGTGACAGCAATTTTCTTTGGCTGGACAGCTTCCCGCATCGGAATAATGATCTCTAATACACCATCTTTAGATTTTGCTGATATCGCATCGGGATTTGCCGTATCGGGCAAGATAAAACGCCGGTGAAAAGAACCATAAATACGTTCAACCCGTTTGCAGCCTTCTTTTTTGGTTATTGCTTCAGTTTTCTTTTCGCCCTTGATGGTAAGTACTCCATCTTCTATGCTCACATCTGTTTCCTCAGGCTTGACTCCTGGAAGATCTGCATACAGGATATATTTACCAGACTCCTCCTTAATATCTACAGCCGGCGCCCACGCTGCTGTGGCCATAGATACCTCACTGGAACCCCATATAGGAATATGTTCCAGCTCTCTTTGTAATTGATTTAGCCAGCCCCACGGTTCATAACGAGTAATTATCATAATAGTCTCCACATTAATTATTTCTTTCTATCAAACAATACTGGAATATCACTTGCACCAGTTCTTAGTATTTAATATGGGGCCATTTTCTATCTTTTCAAGTAACGCAAGCTGTGTATAAATTCATGAAGCTCAATCAACT
>SMXG01000046.1 GCA_004356775.1 Betaproteobacteria bacterium
CACAGCAGCCATCCTAGGACGGCTGCTGGCACTTTCGTTTACGGATTCCTGTTACGCAACTATGCAGCGGGCGAAATGTTTTTGGCGGCTTGGGCCTGGCCGTGGCCGCGATACCCAAGGACTACCCGCAACCATGACTATTACGCCTCCCCTAGGTGTAAGAAAAAAGAGCACAACGTAACGCCATTATTCGTCATCTTCCTGCTGTGGAAACCTTGGGTGCAGTGACTGTGATTTGCACTGACAAGACAGGCACCCTAACTCATAATGAAATGACAGTACAACGAGTGATAACCGCTGATGAGGTATTTGAAGTCAGCGGGGTAGGATACGAGCCTCATGGAAGTTTCAGCAGAAACAGGTAAGAGGTTTCTGCTGCCAATAATTTACTTATCTTGGACATGGTGCGTAACGGCTTGCTTTGCAACGGCACACTCTAGAATAAAATAATGGTATTTGGAAGATTGAGGGTGATCCATCAGAGGGTGTTTTCATTCCTCTGGCCATAAAAGCTGGTTTCGACCCTGGATATAAACGTGAATCATTGCCACGTATCGATGAATCCCATTTCAGTCCGAGCCCTGCTTTATGCCCACCTTGCATCATGATCATACAGGGCACGATTTTATTTACGTCAAGGAAGTACCCGAGCGGGTACTCGAGATGTGCACCAACCAGCACAATTTAAGAAAAGACCCTCCTCTTGATATCGCCTACTGGTCAAGCAAAATGGAAGAAATTGCTGCATAGGGACAGCACTTACTCGCTGTAGCAATAAAGTCTGTTGAAACGGCACACCGTGAGCATATTTTCTCAGACATGGAACAAGGTTTCACTTTGCTTGGTATGTGTTCGGCATCATTGATCCGCCACGTGACGAAGCTCTCGCGGCAGTTAGTAGGTGTCAACCCGCCGGTACTCTAGTGAAGATGATAACTGGTGACCACGTAGTGACAGCACGAGCCATTGGTGTGCAACTAGGCATCGGTAATGGGCAAGCTGCACTCACTGGTAGCAATCTGGAAAAAATGGATGAAACCCAGTTACAAAGGATGGTCACGATCGCTTGGCAACAACAGAAATTTACCTGAACTTAACCGATGGACATGTGATCGAGGGGTTCCAGAATAAGTGGTAGTGACTTTTCATTGCAGTTGCGCTCCCACTAGACCTTATTGCACCGGGATTCCAACGAAACGCTCATTGATTAATAAGTGCACCCAAATGCTTAGCATATATCCAAGCAAGATGACCGGAGCCCATTTGAGGTGGCCAAAGAAAGTATAAATACCCCGCGCCTGCCCCATCAGTGCAACACCAGCGGCAGAGCCAATCGATAACATACTGCCACCAACACCGGCTGTCAGTGTGACCAGAAGCCATTGGTTGATATCCATTTCCGGATTCATCTGTAGAACGGCCACCATAACCGGTATGTTATCAATGATCGCTGACAAGAAACCAACCAGAATATTGGCCATTGTCGGCCCGAGTTCCAGATACATGTATTGTGATAGCAAATCGAGATAACCGATAAAGGCCAGCCCGCCAACGCTCATGATAACGCCAAAGAAGAACATGAGTGTATCCCATTCTACACGTGCAAACTCCCGATAACTGTCGAAGGCCTGAATATCGCCGATCACGCCGTAGTTAGCCCGATCCGTTGTTGCAGCAAGATGCGATATTTTCAGGTAATAGCCAAATATCTTAAGGTATGAAAGCCCCAGCATCATGCCAAGGAATGGCGGCAGGTGTAGGAAATTATGGAAAGAGACGGCTGTGGCTATAGTACAAAGGAACAGAAACATGATGGTTTTTGCGCCATGTTTCATGTTTACGACACTTGTAGCATCGGCCTCCGGCGTTTCCCGTGAAATGGCAAAAGACATGATTGCTGCGGGTACTAAATAATTCACAGCGGACGGTATGGCAAGAACAAAGAAGTTTTGAAATTCGAGCTTTCCGCTTTGCCATACCATCAAGGTCGTAATATCACCGAACGGACTAAATGCGCCCCCAGCGTTAGCCGCGACAACAATATTGATGCAGCTCAGGGCAGCAAAGCGCCGATTGTTTTTTCCAACGGCAAGAGCAACAGCACACATCACCAGAGCAGTCGTCAGGTTGTCGATTATCGGTGATAGAAAGAAAGTGATAATCCCTGTAATCCAGAATAAGCGTTGATAGCTATAGCGTTTATTAACCAACCAGGCTCGCAACACCTCGAATATGTTCCGTTCACTCATCGCATTGACGTAAGTCATTGCCACGAGCAAGAACAAAAATAACTCCGCAAACTCAACCAGGAAGACTCTTACAGCAGTTTCGGTTGCTTGGCCCAGATCATGGCTTGCGTATTCGTAACCGATCAATGCCCAAATGAGACCTGCAGCGAGCAAAACCGGCTTGGATTTTCTCAGATGCGTGAATTCTTCAGCAACAACGAAGATATATGCGGTGACGAACAATATTAGTGCGGTGATTCCGACCCAGCTTTCCACCAGTTTCAGAGATCCCGCTTCTGACGCCAATACAGTGTCGGGAAAGCTCACGCATACCAATCCCAGTGTTATTTGCAGAATCCGCTGCCAAGGTTTCAGAGTATAAATTTTAGGCGTTGATATAACACTCATTGTCATTTAGGTTTTCTTTTCTGTTTAGGAGGGAAACCAAGTTCCATTTCTTTGAAATTTGATTTTGCAAGGACCATAGACAACAGGGAGCCGATGTTGCAGTGGGACTCCAGTGGGCGGGGCGAAGATGCTGACCTTTGTGAATTACATACCTATTATATCGCCCTTCTTTATATCGAGTAATAACACCAGCATCCTCCAGATCGCAACGATCCTCATTGCGTCGCGCTCGGTGATACCAGCCGAACAGTAGCAGTTAATGCTCTGGTAATAGGAAAAATCTTTTACCTGTTCAATTGCTGTTATCTTTTGGCGTCGGCTATATCGTGGAAAGGTTTTCTTGATAACCGCAATGTCCTTATCGCGATAATAGTATTTGTCATAATCCAGCTTATTGTTTACGTATATGCCCGTTTATGCAGAATCTTTTTGGCACAACCACCATTGATATCGGCATGGATACGTATTGTCGCGTTCGGTATACTGTTGTTTACTGTAATTGAAATTGAAAAGTGCCTGATCCGCAAGAAAAACTAGACTTTAGAATTTGTTACCTCGGTGCAGCGCAACCACTCCGGAGGCAAGATTGAAGTATTCTACCCGCTCGAAACCAGTCTGCTGCATCAGTCGCTTCAATTCCTCCTGAGAAGGATGCACACGAATGGATTCAGCCAGGTAACGATAGCTTTTCTCATCATTGACAATAAACTTACCTATAGCCGGCAGCACTTTGAACGAGTAGGTATCGTAGAAGAACTGCAGTGGTTTCCATACTTTTGAAAATTCAAGCACGATGACGCGCCCGCCTGGGCAGAGCACTCGCAGCATTTCCTTCAATGCTACGTCTTTGTGGGTCATATTTCTGAGACCAAAAGCAACGCTCACACAATCAAAATAATTTCCGGGGAAAGGCAACTTCTCTGCATCACACTGCGCTACCGATGCATTCATGCCATGATCTAGAATCCGGTCACGACCTATAGTAAGCATGGAATTGTTGATATCAGTGAGCCAAATTTCTCCACTCTCTCCGATGTATTCTATAAACAATGTACTCATATCTGCGGTACCACCAGCAATATCGAGTACCCGGCTACCTACCTTGACCCCACTTGCTTCTACAGCAAAACGTTTCCACAATCTATGCAACCCCGCTGACATGAGATCATTCATCAGATTATAGCGCTCGGCCACCGAGTCAAACACGCCTGCTACCTTACGCGCTTTATCCGTTTCAGGAACGGAATTAAAACCGAAATGAGTAGTCTTGGTCATAAATGTTCATTTCTTAGCATAACGTAGATACGGTTTTTGCGTAAACTAGACGATTAAAACTATTTTATCGCAAGGCGTCGATTGTATTTATGTAGGCAATTCTACAACCGGCTCTCGACTCGCACCTGCCTCATCCATTCTTCGTAAGTAAAGTTGCCACATATTATCCTGGTGTATGCCATATCCATAGAGCAAATCCCACGAATAGAGTCCTGTATTATGGCCATCAGAAAAATTAAGCTGAATTGCGTAACTGCCCACTGGCTCGATATGATTTATATTTACTTCTTGCTTTCCGGTTTGTAATATTTCTTGCCCAGGACCATGCCCACGCACCTCTGCAGAAGGTGAATGGACTCGTAGAAATTCGAAGGAAAATTGAAAAGTCCTTCCATCTGTAAAGGAAATTTCCAGTAACCTGGATTGCTGATGCAATTTTATTTCAATGGGTCTAGGAGTGCTTTTGCTTAACCCTGCCATGAACAACATTCCTTCAGAATAAACTGCGCATAATAAACAAGTTGAGATACTTGAAACAAGAACATCTCGAACATACTCTTGACTTAATAACTGCGCTTCAATGACAATAAAACTCTGCACATAAGAAAAATATACCCACTTTTACCCCTATATTATGACCCAAAGCATTTATTGTAGACCAAGCAACTCTACGTCAAAAACCAATACTGCGTTTGGGGGAATCGAGTCGCCAGCTCCGCGCGAACCATATGCAAGATGGGCAGGAATAATTAGAGTTCGCTGCCCCCCCACTTTCATACCGATAACCCCTTGATCCCAACCTTTAATTACGCGTCCCAAGCCCAGTGGAAAAGTGAAGGGCTTACCACGATCGACTGAGCTGTCGAATTTAGCTCCTTTTTTTTGCGGTGCAGTTGCATCGTAAAGCCAGCCCGTATAATGAACTTTAACCGTGTGGCCACCAATCGCCACTTCACCAGTACCTATCTTGAGATCGGTTTGTATGAGTTCTGACACTTTGGTTGCACCCTGTTTGATTTCAGAAAAAGCATATTGGGGTAGCAATGTCATGCCTAGAATTAATACGCTCAAATTAAGCAAAGTGTTTACTTTGGTCATGGTCGCCTCAGAGAAATAAATTGAAAACGATGGATTATAATTTGGAACAACCTGCTGTTCTACTATCTTTCAGTTAGTTATTTTTATAAAAGAAATCATACACAAGGACATGTTTGTTAAAAAAATAGAGATCTAGGGTACTAAACACTCAAATATTATACTGTACATATTTGCTTAGTCATTGTAGACAGCTCTAACAAAAAGTTTAATTGGTAGACTAACCACGGATAACTAGACGTAAGATTTCAAGGTGCATACCCCTTGGAAAGAGTATATCAGGGTTAGTTTAGAAAGAATTGAATACATCTGCAAATTCATGATAATACGCAGTGGTTACTCAGGACTGAGAATTACCATCTGGTATCTGATGCTTTTCCCAAGAAACCTTTCTGTTACCTTGGACCAAACTACTAAGCTGTACTAAATAATTCCTTGATGTAGAATACGTGCCACTTACTCACAAGCAACAGTTATCTTATTTAGCAACGAAAAATCAGTGTGGCTAAAGCAACAAAACTGGAAGGAACGAGCGCAGAGTTTCAATATTCTCTTGTCGCCGGAGCGGTCACAGGTGGTGGCCTGATAGTCATTGCCAATGCCCCAAATCCGGCAGGTTTCTCCATACTCAAAGGATCGTTTGAAGACGAAGCGATCCATCCTTTAGGACTACTAGTAGCCGCGCTACCACCTACATTCATTTCTATTCTTGCGTTTCAGCTGCTTTGAACTAGCAACCTGATTACTTTCCAGCACGTAAACTACCATTTCCGGTCTACATCTTTTCAAACTGCTTGCGCAGACAATATATTGCTGTTCGCTAGTCTAGCGTAGCCGGAATCGTTATCCTTGCGCAGAGGAATACGCCAAGCCAAACGTGGCACAACCTATATGGAAAACAAAGTATCGAAGACTACAAAGAAAGAATAAATAGAACGATGTCTGGGTCTGGTTAAGAATTACTTCTTAGCATAGCAGGTAGCGGGAGCATCCTAAAAAACTTTATTAGCGTTCAAAGGTTACGGGTAGGAAAAGACTGTATAGGGGCGCCTGGAGAAGACACATTCAAAACCACTAAGTTTTGGACCGAAAGCGCCTCTCCATCCATTTTTTAATACGGTTGACATCACCATAGCGGGTATTCTTTCCCCAAGAGTCAAGCAACACAATTATGATCGGTCTACCGATTATTTGTACATGCATAACTAAACAACGTCCGGATGCCTTTAGAAAGCCTGTTTTTGATACGCCAATCTCCCAAGTCCCGCGACGTACAAGGCTATTGGAATTTTTGTATAGTAGGCTATGCTTTTGATGTGGGAGTTTTACTACATATGTTGCAGTAGTAGTGAATTTACGGATAATCTCGTAGCTATATGCAGCTTCAACCATTTTCGCTAAATCACGCGCAGTGGAAACATTAGCGCTACTTAGCCCGGTAGATTCAACAAACAAGCTATTCCCCATGCCAAGTTCAAATGCCTTGTTGTTCATTGCTACAACGAATATTTTAGTGCCACCCGGATAAGTGCGCCCCAATGCTGCCGCCGCACGATTCTCGGAAGACATCAGCGCCAATCGCAGCATCTCTTCACGAGTAAGGATAGATCCCACTGATAACCGTGAACGAGTATTCTTGAGGTGATCAACATCAGCTAACTTAATAGTGATCTTTTCAGTCAACGGCAATTGTGCGTCAAGTACTACCATCGCCGTCATCAGCTTGGTAATAGAGGCAATTGGCATAATGCTATCTGCTCTCTTATCGTATATAACACGCCCCTGCTCTGTGTCAAAAACAAACGCAGAATTGGATCTGAGATTCAAACCACTTGGCTGTGCAAAAGCACCACTAGCGAATATGAATACTATAGACAATGCCAAGATTATTTTTTTCATTTTTCTTTCTCTAACCGAAAAAACTACCCACTGCTTACGGATTTAAAAATTGTTTCCGGCTAACTTAATAAATATCGGCTAACTTAATAAATATCGGGAGACTGCTGAAGAACTTTATACTGACTGCTGAAGAACTTTATACTCTATATTAATCCTTGAGAAAAATCCATATTAAAGCTGCCCTGAAAAAATACTGGGGTATTAATGCATCCCCACTACAATATCAGGATTATCCCCAATATCATCTACCAATTGCAGTCTCGTCTGCTCCTCCTGTTGCTGCAGTTCCCACATATGGGCATAGAAACCTTTCGCCACAAGAAGCTCCCGATGGCTACCACGCTCGATGATGCTACCTTTGTCTATCACCAGAATTTGATCAGCATCAGCGATGGTGGAAAGTCGATGAGCAATCGTAAGCGTAGTACGATTCGAAGCGATACGTCTTAACTCTTTCTGTATAGCTTTTTCTGACTTTGAATCTAACGCCGAGGTAGCTTCGTCAAAAATAAGAATTTCTGGTTTCTTCAAAATCGCACGGGCAATTGCAACACGCTGCTTTTCCCCACCAGAAAGTTTTAGCCCTCGCTCGCCCACTATGGTCTCATATTGATCCGGCAGACTCTCGATAAAATTGTGAATGTGTGCCGACCTAGCAGCTTCGAAAACCTCTTCACAACTTGCATTGGGGCGTCCGTAAGCAATGTTGTAATAAATGCTGTCATTGAATAAAACCGTATCTTGGGGAACAATACCTATGGCCGCTCGCAGGCTCTTCTGGGTTATATCGCGGATATCTTGATTATTTATTAGAATACGACCACTAGTCACATCATAGAAGCGAAACAGCAAACGTGAGAGCGTAGACTTGCCCGACCCGCTGTGTCCAACTACTGCGACGTTGTGTCCGGCAGGAATGTCAAAACTCATGTCGAATAAAATTTGACGATTGGATTCGTAGCTAAAATTTACGCCTTCAAAGCGAATTGTTGCATCTCCCAAAATGAGATCAGCTGCATCTGGCCTGTCTTTGACCTCTTCGCTCTCCGTTAATAATTTGAACATTTTTTCCATGTCCGCCAGTGAGTGCTTGATCTCACGATAAACGAACCCAAGGAAATGCAATGGCATGTAAAGCTGCAGCATAAAAGCATTGACTAACACCAGGTCGCCCAATGACATGGATCCTTTGATCACACCATTAGCCGCCAATAACATCAGCAAAGTCATTCCTAGTGCAATAATAGCGCTCTGCCCTGCGTTGAGCGCTGCAAGTGAGGTCTGGTTGCGTATCGCTGCAATCTCCCACTTCTGCATATGCTCATCGTACCGTTGCGCTTCCCATGATTCATTGCCAAAATATTTTACCGTCTCATAATTCAGCAGGCTGTCGATAGCACGGGTATTAGCTTTTGAGTCCATATCATTCATGGTGCGACGAAAGATCATGCGCCATTCAGTAATAATCAACGTGAGTACGATATAAGCAACCATCGTTGTAAATATGATCACAGAGAACCAGATGTCGTACATGGACAAAAGAATTGCCGCCACTAAGCCAATTTCCAACAGTGTTGGTAAAATATTGAACAGCATAAAATTGAGTAGGAAAGATATTCCGCGTGAACCACGTTCAATATCACGCGATATGCCACCAGTCTGGCGTTCCAAGTGAAAGCGCAGAGACAACGCATGCAGGTGACCAAACACCCTGATTGCAATCCGCCGAATCGCTCGTTGCGTTACCTTTGCAAATATAGCATCGCGCATTTCACCGAACAGCGTACTGCAAAGACGCAATACGCCGTAGCCCACCACTAGCAATACTGGCAATACCAGCATGCCATACGGCTGGTCAAGTGCGTCGACGATTTCTTTCAACACCAGCGGCACCGAGACACTGGCAAGTTTGGCTATTACTAATAACGACAATGCCAATGCTACCCTGCCTTTAAATTCCCACAGGTAAGGTAATAAAGCACGAATAGTTTGCCAGTCGTTGCGACCGGCTGATGGCTTTTCTAAACGGGTGGGACGCATTGATTAATTTTCGAAAAGGGTTATAACTGGAACGAAATATTTAATCTGACAATTTGCAGGATGAAAGATACAAATTCTAGTTGTCGTAGGCATATCAAAATTCGCTCTCTTTCTTTAGAATGCAAATGGAACGTACTCTTGCTCATCTCCCGAGACTTAGCGATCCGTTTTTTGGCGACATGTATCAGAAATTCTCAATATCATTGGTGTAGTTTACAACCACGATAAACTTATTGTACCTATGGTTGATACGAAATCGCACATCATATCCCGAATTTCTGATAGCAGCATGTTCTTTCTCCTGATCTTATGTATTGTTATGTATTGATTTGCACTCCACTCTTATGAATCAAAATCTGGTCAAGTCCCTGATGCAAATCATCTAGCACTGAACCCATGATGAGGCCTGCACAATTATGATATAGACATAATTTACATGAGACGGGTTTATACAAATTATCCCGTGCGTGAATTTTAAATTCACGCCATGCCAATATCGGTTGATCGTTAGCTAAACTATCAACGCATAACCAAACTTCGTTGTTAAGAATTACTTCCAGACCGCGATGCCGTGACAGTGTTACACGTAAGGGACTGCCATATCGCAACAAAGCGAGACGTCCCCGGTTATAACATGCCGCTTCAATCTTCTTAGGGAAAATGCGCAAGGGAAGAGTCAGCATATTCATACCGGTTCCAGCACCATCCTTCACCTTTCTATCTTTTAAGGATCATTCTACTTTTACCGTAGCGAGTACGGGTCAAACCCGCTATGGTGAAAACCACATGGTACTCTTGGCATTAGCGCGGCATTAGCGCGATCAGAGCCCACAAACACACTTCTAAGCAAGTATTGGGCAGTTCTTTCTTTTTATTGCTCATCTCCTACCCAAAAGTTAGAACAATAAATTTTCTTTAGCTTCTACAAAAGTTGGGTAGATTTTTTTGTTTATTTATCAGTACCTGATGGGCCATCTGATTTGCCTTCAAGGAACACACGGCTAGCTAGAATGTCTTCTGCTTCAATTGTCATGAGATCAATTTTATCCAATGATTTCTTGGTGCCAACGAATAATCGATTGGCTTGACGAAGCCGCGCACGATCGAGGGCATTACGAATCGAACGAGCATTGGCAAAATGTTCCAACTTCTTGCGTATCTGGATATATTCTTTGAATGCTGCTTCTCCCGTCGAACTGAAACAGTAATTTTGTGCCTTCAACATAAGTTTGGCAATTTCCAGTAATTCATCGGCACTATAGTCGGGAAAGTCAATGTGGTGTGCAATGCGTGAACGCATACCGGGATTGCTATGGAAGAACTTGTCCATCCTGTCTTTGTATCCGGCCAAGATTACGACCAGATCATCGCGGTTATTTTCCATCGTTTGTAGTAGGATTTCTATGGATTCTGCGCCGTAATCACGCTCGTTTTCTGGCTTGTAAAGATAATAGGCTTCATCTATGAATAAAATGCCCCCCATGGCCTTTTTTAATACTTCTTTGGTTTTAGGCGCGGTGTGACCGATATATTGGCCAACCAAGTCGTCACGTGTAACAGAGACAAGCTGCCCCTCTCGCACATAGCCCAAACGATGCAAGATTTCTGACATACGTAATGCGACTGTAGTTTTCCCAGTACCGGGGTTACCGGTAAAACACATGTGTAAACTGGGCGCACCAGCAGTCAAACCCATTTTCTTGCGTACACGATCGACAAGCAATAAGGCTGCAGTCTCACGAATGCGAGTTTTTACAGGATTCAAACCGATCAACTCAAGATCAAGCTTATCTAGTACTTCCTTGATATTGGAAGCACGAAACTCGGCGTCCAGATCAACTGAAATACTATCGGAAGAGACAAGGTCTTTCGGATCTTTTTCCACGTTTTATCCACAACAATAAAGATGCAGGGGTATTATTAAGATGCGTCACATACTTTTTCTGTCTTTATACTTGAAACAAACAGGCCCATACAAGAAGTTCAGGATACAACATGGGCTCACCGAAGTAAGTAACTCCACCTTGCTTACTTGAGTAATTCTACCTGCTCACCTACATCTAAGATCTTTCCCTTCCCTAAACAGGGAAGGGAGATCTCGTTAAGTTAATACCGTTCGGATTCGGGTTTGTCAGTCGCATAGGAATGGATCGTGTAACGAATGCTACGACCTTCCTTTTCCTGGCGTAGTACACTAAACCCCGGCTCTTTCTTGGGACGGTTGACGATGAACGACATAGCTGGGCTTTCCACCCCACGCGTAGAGTTAAACGCGGTTACCCGGATATAGTGATTCGGGTACGTTTTACGGCAGTCATTTATCTCCAACAAAATACCGGCAGGGTCTTTTAGATCAAACATTGGGTTACCGAACATTTCCCAATAAGTGTTACGCGGATGCGGGTCATCTGTGTACTCGATACCTATCGCCCAACCGTTCTTCAACGCATATTTAATTTGCGCAGAGATTTGCTCATCCGTAAGCGGGGGCAGGAAAGAAAACTGACCTTGCGTGATACGATTTCCTAGGTTAGTCATCATAATTTTTTCTCCTCAGTATTTATTGTTATGCGCTGGCCGTAGTGGTCGGTACAAAATCGGCGGTATCGGTGGATTCATAATTGAAAGTGATATCCCCCCATGTATCCAGCGCTTGTTTGAGTGGCGTGCACCACTTAGCAGCGGCCTGCAGAATCTCGGGGCCCTCTCTCATATAGTCGCGACCCTCGTTGCGTGCCAGTACCATTGTTTCTAATGCAACACGATTAGCGACAGCGCCAGCCTGTATGCCCATGGGGTGACCAATTGTGCCACCGCCAAACTGAAGTATCACGTCTTCACCAAGATAATAGAGCAACTGATGCATCTGGCCGGCATGTATGCCACCTGAAGCAACCGGAATAACCTTGTTCATCGAAGCCCAGTCTTGATCAAAGAAAATACCGTGTTCGAGACTTTGCGGAGTATGAGTTGTAAGTAGAGTATCGTAAAAGCCTTTAATCATGAGAGGATCACCTTCGAGCTTGCCAACAACCGTGCCAGCGTGAATGTGATCAACTCCTGCCATCCGCATCCATTTGCAGATCACGCGAAAACTCATCCCATGATTTTTTTGGCGTGAATATGTTGAGTTCCCGGCACGGTGCAGGTGCAAAATCATGTCATTCTTGCGTGACCATTTGGCTATTGATTGAATCGCCGTGTAACCAATCACTAGGTCAATCATTATGATGATTGAACCAAGAGATTTGGCGAATTCGGCACGTTCGTACATTTCTTCCATGGTGCCGGCTGTGACGTTTAAATAATGGCCTTTAACTTCGCCAGTAGCGGCGGAAGCCTTGTTGACCGCTTCCATACAGTAGAGATAACGGTCGCGCCAATGCATAAAAGGCTGTGAATTGATGTTCTCGTCATCTTTCATGAAGTCGAGGCCACCCTTGAGCCCTTCGTACACAACGCGCCCATAATTGCGACCGGAAAGCCCTAGTTTTGGTTTCGTAGTTGCGCCCAACAATGGCCTACCAAATTTATCGAGGCGTTCGCGTTCAACCACACAACCGGTAGCAGGACCCTGGAAAGTTTTCAGGTAAGCAACGGGTAAGCGCATGTCTTCCAAACGTAATGCCTTTAGAGCTTTAAAGCCAAATACGTTTCCGATGATTGAGGCGGTCAGGTTAGCTATGGAGCCCGGCTCGAATAAGTCCATATCATACGCTATGTAAGCAAAATACTGGGCTTCGTTCTTTGTACCAGGACCGGTGTTAGGCACCAGTTCAGAACGATAGGCCTTGGCTCGGTACAGCTCGCAGGCGGTTAGACGGTCAGTCCACACTACAGTCCAGGTTGCGGTCGAAGATTCGCCAGCAACGGCCGCAGCAACCTCCTCGTGATCCACCCCTGGCTGTGGTGTGATACGGAATAATGCTAGTATATCCGTATCTTTGGGCACGTAATCAGAATCCCAGTAACCCATCTTTTTGTAAGACAGTACTCCGGGTTTATAACGCTCTTTGCCGATTAATTCTTCACTCATGTCAATTCTCTCCTCGTTAAGGGTAGATAAGTAAGGATCAATAAAGTTATTACAGAACCAATTCTAATTGAAATTATTATAAACAACAGTCACGTGTTTTGATTATTATGATAAGATTATGCTTATATATAATTAATACTCAAAATCGATCTCACCAGGAATATCCGTGCTGCATGTCACGCTTAGACAACTAAAAGTTTTCCAATCAGTTGCCCGCAACCTGAGCTTTTCGCGCGCTGCCGAAGAGCTCTATTTGACTCAGCCAGCGGTTTCAATGCAAATTAAACAGTTGGAAGGAAATATTAGCCTGCCATTGTTCGAACAAATGGGTAAGCGAATTTTTTTGACAGATGCAGGATGCGAGCTTTTTCATTATAGTCGGGCAATCACCCAGCAATTAGCTGACATGGAACTCGCGCTAAATGAGTTGAAAGGTTTGGAAAGGGGTAAACTTAGTATCTCTGTAGTGAGCACTGCCAATTACTTCGCCCCGAACTTGTTGGCAAAGTTCTGTCAGCGTTTTAGCGGCATCACCGTAAGTCTACATGTTTCCAACCGCGAAAATGTTCTAAAACAGCTGGCCGACAACGTAACGGATCTTGCTATCATGGGACAACCGCCGGATAGTCTGGATATCGCTACCGAATCATTCATGGAAAATCCACTTGTAGTTATTGCCCCTCCCAATCACCCATTGTGTAAGGCACGCAAGATTCCGGTAAAAAGGTTAGAGCAAGAAACCTTCCTTGTGCGCGAATCGGGCTCCGGTACACGCAGCGCGATGGAGCGCTTTTTCGCAGCGCATAAGATAAGTATCCATAAGGGTATGGAAACAGATACCAATGAGGCAATCAAGCAGGCAGTGCAGGCAGGAATGGGGCTTGGCATCATGTCGCTCCACACCGCTGAACTGGAGTTGGAAACGAAACGACTCAAGACACTGGACGTACAGGATTTCCCTATCGTACGTCACTGGCATGTGGTGCATCGTAAAAACAAGCGTCTTTCATGTGCAACACAAGCATTCAGAGAATTTTTGCTGAAAGAAGCACCCGGGTTAATGACGAGGAGGAAAGCGTAATTCTTCAAAAATGTTTATTCGGAATGATTGAAACAGGCAGATCACAAAAGCGAATAGCCCTTGGCCTTAATGATCTTATATTGTCAGCCTTGGATGCGGTTTGTGTCCAAAGAAAAACAAGGTGCGTACCGAGGCTATACGCCTCAATGATTCCGTATTGTTTTAATGAGGCAAATCAGAACTTATTCAGCCTCCCAACCGCCGCCTAGTGCCTTAAATAAATCAACGGTTGCTACCAACCGATTCTGACGACTCTGGATAACTGCTAATGCTGCATCGTTGTGCGCTCTCTGCGAAACCAATACCTCAAGGTATCCTGAAAAACCTGATTTATAGCGATTCTCTGCAATTTGCAGGGCTTTCCTGGATGACTCCTCACTAGCCTGCAAAGCAGCCTCCTGCTCTGAACTTTGGCGTACAGTGACCAATGCATCATTCACTTCTCTGAATGCCGCGCGTATTGAACTCTCGTATGAGGCTAAGGCTTGCTTTTGTTGTGCACTGGCTTGGTCTAAACGCGCAAGTAGTCTGCCGGCATCAAAAATGGGCAGATTCAGGTGTATACCAGCCGTCCATATATCTGCAGCCGATTTAATTAAATTACCCAATGTTATGCTTTCTCTGCCAAAGCGGGACGTCAGCGTGATGCTTGGGAAGAGCGCTGCTTTGGCAACGCCAATGTTGGCGGTCGCCGCGATTATTTGTTCTTCAGCTTGGCGCACATCAGGCCGAGATTCCAGTAGGCTGGAAGGTAAGCCCGCTGGCGGCGTGGGGGGTATTGGCAAGGTTTTGATGTCGCCCTCTTCCAGTTTCAGATCAAGTGCACCAGTCAGTACAGCCAACTGGTGTTCGCTAATGGCACGCTGACGCGTTAGCTCAGTAATTTGTGCAACCTTATTAGAGCGGGCCGTTTCAGCTTGGTAAACATCCAGCCCCGAGGTAAAGCCTCCCTCCAAGCGTCGCTTGGTAATTCCCAGACTTTCTTCAAGGTTACCCAAGATATTACGGGACACAGAGAGTTGCGCGTCAAGGCTGCGTAACAGCAAATAATTAGTCGCAACCAGACCAGAAAGGGATAGATAAACAGTATCTCTGGCATAGTGTGTTGCCAGCGCCTGTGCATATGCTGCCTCTTTGGCGCGACGTACTTTCCCCCAAAAATCTAGCTCGAATGCAGTGCCAAGCGAGATACCATAAATTTGACGAACAGGATCAAGTCCCTCGAAAACAGGAATTACGCTTACTTCTGAGATACGGGAACGTGTTGCATTTGATTGCAAGTCGATAGTTGGAAACAGTGCGGCACCCACCTCTTGTAAATAAGCATCTGCCTCTTCTACTCGCGCTACAGCCATCTTGATGTCCGTGTTATTTTCTAGTGCTTTAGCTACTAGATCATTCAGCACGGGATCTTGATAAAGTTCCCACCAGGTACTCGAAATGTGAGCTGCTATTTCATTTTGTGTAGCTGTAGCATTGTTTACGATGGCAAACTCCGTCGGGATACTGCTATCAGGACGCTTGTAATCAGGGCCGACCATGCATCCCTGAAATACGGTAGCTGCTATCAATAGATGAAATAATCTTAGCTGTGACCTCATTCTGATCCCCCAGCTAGATTATCAGCAGGTTTCTCTGCGCGTTTTCGGGTAAGCCAAACAAAGAATAGAGGAATAAATATAGTGGCGATGAAGGTAGCAAATATCATGCCGCCAAATACCCCGGTACCCATTGATTGGCGTGCAGCTGAACCAGCACCAGTGGCGATTACAAGTGGCACAATGCCTAGTACGAAAGCCATCGAGGTCATCACAATCGGGCGGAAACGCAAGCGTGCACCCTCGATTGCGGCTTGTACAACGGACATGCCTTCCTTCATTTTCTGGCTAGCAAATTCTACGATCAGAATGGCGTTTTTCGCCGCCAACCCTATCAGGGTAATCAAGCCTACTTGGAAATAAATATCATTGGGCATATCACGCAATAACACGGCAAATAACGCGCCAGTCAGTGCAAAGGGTACAGCCATAATTACAGCTAGCGGCAACGCCCAAGTTTCAAACTGTGCAGCTAAAATCAGAAACACCATAATGATGGCAAAACTAAAAGCAAAGATCGCCGCTGAACCAGTGCGCTTCTCCTGATAGGCTTGTCCTGTCCAGGAAATTTGGTAATTATCCGGCAAGTTTTTTGCAGCAATCTCTTCCACCAGTTTGATAGCTTCACCCGAGCTAACACCCGGCGCTCCACTCCCAAGTATTTTTGCAGAAAGCAGGCCGTTGTATCGTTCTATCTGCTCCGCACCAACTAAATCACTAACCTTACTCAGAGCTGATAAAGGCACCATCGCACCAGATTGCGAGCGCACATACACTCTGCCAAGATCCTCCGGTTTCATACGGTATTGTGGTTCTGCCTGCATTTGTACACGGTAAGTCCGTCCAGACCGATTGAAATCGTTGACATAGAGTGAGCCCATGGTGCTTTGTAAGGTGGCATATATGTCGGTAATCAGAACACCTTGAGAAATTGCCTTAGCTTCATCTACCTCAACAAAAAACTGTGGCACTGTAGGACGAAAAAAAGTATTGATGCTAGATAGACGCGACTCCTGATTCAGTGCCTCCATGAAGTTATTGACTACACCGGATAAATGCAAGGGATTCGAATCGACGCGACTTTGCACATAGACCTCAAAGCCTCCTGAACTGCCCATACCGCGGATTGCGGGTGGATTAAATGCCACCACCAAACCATCAGGCTGCATCATGCCGATGCGAGTCAGTTTTTGGACAATATCTTCTGCCGTAGCTGTGCGCTCGGACCAGTCCTTGAACGCAACGAACATGGTTGCTGAATTAGTTTTGTTGCCACCACCAATCAGATCAAAACCATTGACGACAAACTGATGTGAAACTGCCGGGTCTTGTGCAATAGCAGCGCGTACTGCCTCTGTAGTTTTAGTAGTCCGTGCAAGTGTTGCCCCATCGGGTAGGATCGTTGCAGTTACTACATACCCCTGATCTTCAGACGGCACAAAACTCTCGGGAACTATTTTAAGCAAATAAATTGCAATCGCGATGATGCTTATAAATACGAATGTACCAATAATTGTGTGGCGTAATGTTAGATCAACCGTACGGATATAGAAATTCCTCAAGTTACTAAATCCATGATTAAATACCTTGAAGAAGGTAGACTCACCATGAGTTCTTTTCAGTAGGATAGCGCATAGCGCAGGCGTTAGGGTTAGCGCCACGACACCGGAAATGACCACGGCGACAGCCACGGTTACGGCAAACTGGCGATATAGCTCACCGGCAATACCTCCAAGAAAAGCCACTGGTGTAAACACTGCACACAACACCAGCGTCATTGCAACGATCGCGCGTGAAACCTGTTCCATGGATTTGATGGCTGCATGCATTGGCGATAGCTTTTCTTCCGCCATCAAGCGCTCGGTGTTTTCCAGCACTACAATTGCATCATCCACCACAATGCCGATGGACAACACCATAGCAAAAAGCGTTAATGTATTGATTGAAAATCCAAATAACCACAAACCGGCGAAGGTGCCAATCAAGGAGATGGGAACCACGATAATTGGAATCAGGGTAGCGCGCCAGCTTTGCAGAAAAATATATACAACTAATACAACCAGCAGCATCGCCTCACCAAGTGTTTTGATTACCTCCCAAATTGATGCTTTTACGAACTTGCTGGTATCGTAAGGCACTACATAATCCATCCCTTCAGGAAACCGTAGTCTCAACTCATCCATTTTGGCCTTAATAGCATTCGCCGTATCAAGAGCGTTGGCACCGGGCCGCAAGAATATTGGAATACCTGTCCCAGGTTGGCCATTAAGTGTGGTACGCACGTTGTAACTTTGCGAGCCCAATTCAATACGAGCAACATCCTTTAGATAAAGAACGCCGCGCGAACCACTGGCACGAATAACTATGTTGCCGAACTGTTCCGGTTCCAGCAATCGGCCTTTGGCTATGACGGTATACGATAGCTGTTGATCAGCGGGTGCTGGTTCCTGGCCTATCCTGCCAGCGGCATACTGCGCATTTTGTGACCGAATGGCATTGGCAATATCCGATGTCGTTACCCCTAGTTGCGCCATACGATCGGGACGTAGCCATATACGCATGGAATAATCCTGGCCGCCGAATATTGTTGCATTACCAACGCCTTTAATACGTTTTAACTCATCCAGCACGTTAAGCGTTGCGTAGTTGCTTAAATATAATGTGTCATGCTTATCCTCCTTGGAGATCAGCATGATAACTATCAGAATGTCGTTGGAGCGCTTTTGTACTACTAAGCCAGTGCGTCGAACATCCTCAGGTAAACGCGGTAGGGCAATATTTACGCGATTACTTACGTTAAAAGTTGCCTGATCGATATCTGTACCAATCCCAAATGTTGCGGTAATCGTCAGCGTGCCGCTGGAATCAGCGCTGGAACTAAAATATAGCAGATCTTCAATACCGCTTAACTGCTCTTCAATCGGTGCAGCTACTGTTTTAGCCATGGTTTCTGCGCTTGCGCCAGGGTAAGTTGCAGTCACTAGCACCGTAGGAGGCGCAATTTGTGGATATTGCGCGATGGGAAGCTGCATCGCTGACGCTAGCCCTGCCAAAACGATGATAATGGACAATACCGACGCAAAAATCGGTCGTGTGATGAAGAATCTCGTCATGATGATTCTAGTTACGTCTTTCCGCCAGGGTTGGTCAGCTCGGGTGGCTGCACATGATTCTTGTCTACAGAATGGGGCAACACCGGTGTGCCTGAACGAAGCTTGATAAGATTATCGACAATTACTTTGTCACCTGCTTTAAGTCCTTCAAGAATTACCCAATCTTTCCCCATCCATCTGCCAGTCACGACAGGTCGCATCACGGCTTCGCTCTTTTCATCTACCACATAAACTGATCTACCCAGATCAGATGTCAGTACTGCAGTCTGAGGAACAAGGAAAACGCCCTCGCGTTCGCCTGTTGTAACACGGACACGAACAAACTGTCCCGGTAGCAAACGCTGATCAGCATTATCAAATGTTGCACGTAATTGTTGTGTGCCTAGCGCGGGGTCAATTTGTCTAGCAGCAAAATTCAGCTTGCCACTCTGATCGTATTCCGTACCATCCGGCAGTATTAAGGTTACGTGTCGTACGTTTTGTTCACTTAGATATCCGCCGAGTTTTGCCAGTTCATTATCAGAAAGACTAAAACGCACCCAGATTGGCGACAATTGAATGACCGTCGTTAGCAAACTGGTATTGGCTTCTACCAGCGCCCCTTCAGAAAATTGGAAGCGGCCAGATACCCCTTTCACAGGAGCTGTAACAGTTGTATAAGAAAGATTCAATTCTGCATCGCGTACGCGAACTTTGGCCTGTTGCAAGGCAGCATTTGCAACCGCATTATCAGAAACCGCGTTGTCATATTCACGTTGACTAATAGACTTCGTGACGTGCAGCTCTTGTAAACGATTTTCTTCACGTCTGGTTTGTTCAATCCGGGCTTTCTGCTCATCGAGTTGAGCTTTTGCTTGTGCCAGTGCATTTTGATAGGGGATCGGGTCAATCAAGAACATAGGTTGACCTGCTTTAACCGCAGTACCCTCTTCGTACAAGCGTTTGAGCAAAATCCCCCCCACACGAGGACGTATTTCAACTTCCTTAGCACCTTCTGTCTGTGCAACGACCTCAGCACTAATTGGCACTCTGGTAGGCTGAACCTGGATCACGCTGACAGGCATAGCCATATTGGAAGCAGGATTACTAGATGCTTCCTGGTCGGCGTTACTACATGCAGCTAGCGCAGCACTAATAGCCAGCGTAATAGCCATTTTTAACTGGGCACCAGCCTGCAAATTGTAAAAATTGTGTCGGTTAAAATTAAAGAACACTATTAATTAATTCCATATGTAAGGCTAAAATTACTTGCAAACATTCATGTATGTATGTCATTATATATACAAACAATAATGAATGTAAATAAAAATCTGGGGGTCGTATGGTACGCAAAACTAAAGAAAACGCAGAGCTAACGCGACAGGGTATTATTCACGCGGCGCGTGAAGTATTTTTAGTTCGCGGTGTTAGCTGTACCACCATGGAACATATTGCTATCCAAGCTGGCGTCACTCGTGGAGCAATCTATTGGCACTTCAACAACAAAACCGAACTATTCCAAGCTATGCGGGAACAAGTATTCCTGCCATTGATAGATCGCATGGACGATACTTTACTAGTTGAAGATTCAAAGAATCCGATTGATCGTATAGAGAATTTCTTATGTAAAACAATACAGACCCTAAATGAAAGCACTGAAACTCGTAAAATGTACGAAATCATGCTGATCAAGTGCGAGTATGTGGGCGAGTTCTCTTCTGTATTACGGCAAATTTTATTAACTAGCTCAGACATAGAAGAAAAAATGCAGCTTGCTTATAAAAGAGCAAAAGAGCAAGGGCAACTACATTCCTCACATAATCCGGCTCAGTTGGCCATCGATACGCAATTATTTTTTATTGGTCTGTTGCTTATGTGGGTGAGAGACTCGGACGGTAATCATTTTCGCAATCGGGCAATTGAACTGATCAAAGCCCACATGAATCTTCGTCATCTTTAAAAAATATTCTCTAAACAAACTACTTCAATCCCGCCAGCTACATCCTAGCGTTGGCGCAGTTTTAATGCTAGTGCTGGTCCTTGGGAAACAAATTTGGTTTCCGCAACCGGTATACCCAGTAAATTATACATCTATAGTTGACTAAATTTATCAAGTATTCTATAGTTGACTAAATTGATCAAGTATTAGAAATATTGGTCGCGCCATATTCAGATAGCTTCATCCAAATAAGGAGGAATTTTTATGCGGCTAACAACCAAAGGACGGTTCGCAGTTACAGCGCTCTTAGATCTTGCAATGCAACGCAGCAGCAGCCCGGTGAAGCTTGCTGAAATCAGCGAACGCCAGCAAATATCGTTATCTTATCTTGAACAATTGTTCACTAAACTCCGCCAATGCAAACTTGTTGACAGTGTACGTGGTCCTGGTGGGGGGTATTGCCTTGCTAAGAAAATGGAGCATGTGTCGGTGGCCGATATCATCCTTGCTGTTGACGAACCGATTGACTCGACACAATGCGGCGGCAAGGAAAACTGCCACAACGACAAGAAGTGCATGACACACGATCTATGGACAAAACTTAATCAACTCATTTTTGATCACCTAGGTGCAGTAACCCTAAAACAACTAGTTGACGACCAGCAAGTAAGGCAAGACGGTGCTATGCAAATAATAGACATGCGTAAAGTTATACCAGGTCACCAGCACACTGTGGCTTCAGCTTAATCCACAAGGAAAAAGATATTCATCTATTGTCAATCATATTTTTAGATAGTAAATGGAGGTAGTAATGGCAATTACATTGACTGAGAATGCGGCAAAACAAATTCGGAAAAAACTCGCACAGCGTGGCAAAGGGTTAGCTTTGCGAATCGGTGTAAAGAAAGTCGGCTGCTCCGGTTTTGCCTACACATTTGACTACGCCGACGAAGTGCACGCTGATGATCAATTGTTCGAGTCGCATAACGCCAACGTAGTGGTCAATGCCAGTAGTCTGCAGTTTCTGGATGGCTCGAAAGTTGATTTCATCAGTGAGGGACTCAACGATTCTTTCAAGTTTGACAACCCCAACGTCGAAAACGCGTGCGGCTGTGGTGAGAGCTTCAGTCTGAAAGAACCGATTAAAGCTTAGCTAATAAATACACGAAAAATCTTTGAATAAGTGATCCAAAGATTACCCATTGACCAATCAAAATGATATTGGAGTAAATTGAATGAGCGCAGCGATACAAAATATAGTTAACCAGCCCTATAAACATGGTTTCGTCACAGAAATCGAGTCTGATGTTGCCCCAAAAGGACTTAATGAAGACACCATTCGGTTAATTTCGACCAAGAAAAATGAACCCGAGTGGTTACTCAATTTTCGCCTCAAAGCGTATCAACATTGGCTCAAAATGGAGGAGCCGAAGTGGTCAAACGTTAAATACCAGAAGATCGATTTCCAGGCAATCAGCTATTACTCTGCACCAAAGTCGAAGAAGAAGCTGGCTAGTATGGATGAAGTTGATCCTGAGTTGCTGCGTACATTCGAGAAGCTTGGTGTGCCGATGCAGGAGCGTGCAGCACTTGCTGGTGTTGCGGTTGACGTAATCTTTGACAGCGTGTCGGTAGCGACCACCTACAAAGAGAAGCTTGCTGAGATCGGCATCATTTTCTGCTCGATTTCGGAAGCCGTTCATACACATCCCGAACTTGTAAAGCAGTATCTTGGTACCGTAGTTCCAATCGGTGATAATTACTATGCTGCGCTTAACTCAGCAGTGTTCACCGACGGTTCATTTTGTTTCATCCCGAAAGGCGTCAAATGCCCGATGGACCTATCAACTTATTTCCGCATTAATACTCAGGATTCAGGACAGTTCGAGCGCACGCTTATCATCGCTGAAGAGGAAGCGACAGTCTCCTATCTTGAAGGCTGTACAGCACCTAAGTTTGATACCAACCAGCTTCACGCAGCAGTGGTTGAATTAATTGCACACGACAACGCAAATATCAAGTACTCGACAGTCCAAAACTGGTACGCAGGGGATGAGAACGGCGTTGGCGGTATTTACAATTTTGTTACCAAACGCGGTCTAGCAAAAGGTAAAAATTCTCGCATTTCGTGGACCCAAGTTGAGACTGGCTCAGCAATTACCTGGAAATATCCCTCATGTGTGTTGCAGGGTGACAACTCAGTTGGCGAATTTTATTCGGTAGCAGTCACCAATAATTATCAGCAGGCCGACACCGGCACCAAGATGATACACATTGGTAAAAATACACGCAGCACCATCGTTAGTAAAGGCATATCGGCTGGTCACTCCACCAATAGCTATCGTGGACTAGTCAGGATTGCGCCGACTGCTGCAGGTGCTCGTAATTTTTCACAATGCGATTCGCTGCTGATAGGTAATCAGTGCAGCGCAAACACCTTCCCCTACATTCAGGTGCGTAATAACAGCGCTAAAGTCGAGCACGAAGCGTCGACATCAAAAATCGGCGAAAACCAATTATTCTACTTTGCACAACGTGGTATCGGAAACGAGGAAGCAGTGTCGATGATCATCAATGGATTTTGTAAGGATGTTTTTCAACAACTGCCGATGGAGTTTGCAGTTGAAGCGACCAATCTACTAGGTTTGAAGCTCGAGGGAAGTGTTGGATGATTTACCAAGACAGCAAAACGCTACTTAAGGTGCGCGGGTTGTACGCAACCGCTAAAGGCATTGAGATACTCAAAGGGATTAATCTTACTGTCAAAAGTGGCGAAGTGCACGCGATCATGGGAACAAATGGTTCAGGTAAAAGCACTTTTGCCAAAGTACTCGCCGGCCACGCTGCTTATGAAATCACGGGCGGCACAGTAGTCTTTAAAGGTAAGAATCTATTTGATCTAGCGCCGGAGGAACGTGCGAGAGCTGGCATGTTTCTTGGCTTCCAGTACCCCATAGAAATTCCAGGGGTTGCGAACAACCAGTTCCTGCGTCTTGCTTACAACAAGGCACAAGTACAACGCAACAAAGACGAACTTGATCCACTTGAGTTTGACGATCTCGTCCGAGAGAAGATGAAACTACTTAAAATGGATCCAGAGTTTCTGGATCGTAGTGTTAATGAAGATTTCTCCGGAGGAGAGAAAAAACGCAATGAAATATTACAAATGGCACTGCTTGACCCTAGACTTGCTATTCTTGATGAGACCGACTCCGGCCTCGACATTGACGCAGTCAGGATCGTCGCTAACGGTGTTAACCAGCTTGCTAATAGGGATAATGCGATCATACTGATTACACACTATCAACGCATGCTTAACTATATCGTACCGGATTACGTACACGTAATGGAGTCAGGACGTATCGTTAAGTCAGGCGGTAAGGAGCTTGCACTCGAACTTGAGGCACATGGCTACGATTGGGTCAGTGGCGAACAGCCTGCCACAGTAGGAACATAAGTATGAGTGTAGTTACGGGTGATAGCTATCTCAAAAGTCTACTCCAAGGACAGTCACAACTATCAGCGAGTCCGCTGGAGAGACTTAACCGGCTGCGTGCCAATGCGGTTGACCGAGTAAGTGCACTAAGGATGCCAACTATACGCGACGAAGAGTGGCGCTTCACCGATATTTCGCCACTTACCAAGCTGTCGTTCCAGCCAATACGCATAGTATCACCCCTGCAGGTTTCCGATGTGGAACACTTCTACCTTGCAGAATCGGTAACTAGACTCGTGTTTGTTGACGGCGTGTATGCACCTCATTTATCCACACAGTTGTCGGATATATCCAAAGATTCTAGCGTGGTAGTTTCAAATCTGTCAGCGGCAACATCTGAAGACCTGGCAACTATAGAGCCTCACCTCGGCCATCATACCGAGTTTCAGGATAATGTTTTTGCTGCACTCAATACTGCATTCCTACATGAAGGAGCATTTATCATCGTACCACGTAACATATCAGTTGAAATGCCAGTACATCTATTATTTATTGCGACACAAAAAGAAGTAGCGAGCTACCCACGTTGCCTGTTGATTGCTGGATCCGGCAGCACGGTGACAGTTCTTGAGGATTACGTCTCATTGCAAGAAGAAACGTATGTCACCAATACGGTGGCCGAAATTGTACTTGCCGATAATGCGATTGTTAATCATATCCGAATACAGCGTGACAGCAATCAGGCATTTCATATAGCAAACTGCGCGGTGTCACTTGCACGGGCAAGCCGCTATCAGTCGATCAGTGTTGCGCTTGGCGCGCGCATTTCACGCTATAACTTGAATGTACTGCTAGCAGATGAGGGCGCCGAGTGTACGGTTGATGGACTTGCGCTGATCTCTAACCGACAACTTGCTGATACGCATACCTGTATTGATCATACGAAGCCACATTGCACAAGTCGCCAACTGCATAAATGCATTGTTGACGATGCTGCGCACGCGGTGTTTAACGGCAAGATCATGGTGCGGCCGGATGCGCAGTTCACAGACTCCTCACAGTCGAACCGCAACCTGTTACTAACCTCCAAAGCGCGAGTCGACACCAAGCCACAGCTCGAAATTTTCGCAGATGATGTGAAATGCGCGCATGGTGCAACCGTTGGTCAACTCGACAATGAGGAAATATTTTACCTTAAGAGCCGTGGATTATCGGAAATTACAGCGCGCAACCTACTGACATATGCATTTGGCGCCGAAATTATTGACCGCATACCTATTGCATCGCTCAAGTTTCAGCTAGAGCAAACAGTGCTTGAACAAACCCAGAAAAGCTAGACCATGAAGCTCGTTGAATCTTCTTTAAAACCACTTAGCACCTCAATGTTCAACGTCGAACATATCCGTACTGATTTTCCTATTCTTAAACTTAAGATTGATGGTAAGCCGCTAGTCTATCTCGACAACGCTGCTTCCAGCCAAATGCCGCAGCCCGTGATCGATCGCATGGTAAAGTACCAAACTATGCAACATGCCAACATCAATCGTGCGGTACATTATCTGTCAGAAACGGCTACTACAGAGTACGAGGAATCTCGTCGTAGGCTAAAACGCTTCATTAACGCGAGTGAAGATCGGGAGGTAATCTTCACCAGCGGTACCACCGATGCAATTAATCTAGTTGCTCATGGTTACGGTCGCAAATTTATTGGTTCCGGTGACGAAATTATTCTGACCACCCTAGAGCACCATTCGAACATCGTACCTTGGCAAATGCTGGCAGAAGAAAATGGGGCGAAAATCCGTGTTGTGCCAATCAACGATACGGGAGAACTCTTGATCGAGAAATATAAGCAGCTCTTTAACAAACACACAAAATTCGTAGGTGTTACGCACGTATCAAACGCACTTGGCACCGTTAATCCGATCAAACAGATGATAGAGTTCGCACATGCGCGCGGTGTTCCGGTACTAGTCGACGGCGCGCAAGCTGCACCACACATGAAAATCGACGTGCAAGATCTTGATTGCGATTTTTATACATTCTCAGGCCACAAACTATGTGGTCCAACTGGAATCGGTATTCTCTATGGTAAAGCTGCTCTACTTGAGCGTATGCAACCATTCAAAGGTGGAGGAGACATGATAGCATCGGTGACGTTTGAGAAAACCACCTACAATACGATCCCACATAAATTCGAAGCAGGCACACCACCAATCGCAGCTGCGATTGGTTTCAGTGCTGCAATTGACTATCTATCTGCGATCAACATGTCTATGATCGCAGCATACGAGCGTGATCTGATAAACTACGCAACTGAGCAAATGCGCCATATGCCAGGTATACGTATTATCGGCGACGCTACAGAGAAGGTTGCAGTCCTGTCATTTGCTATTGACGGAGTACACCCCCATGACATAGGTACACTCCTGAACCAAGAAGGCATCGCTGTGCGTACTGGACACCATTGTGCGCAGCCAGTAATGCAACACTTTAAAGTTCCAGCAACCACGCGCGCCTCTTTTGCATTTTACAACAGCATGAACGAGGTTGATGCTTTAATCTCAGGTATTCAAAAAGTACAGAAGATTTTTTCATAATGAACACAAAATCACTCTATCAAGAAGTAATTCTTGATCACAATAGGAATCCGCGCAATTATGGTTCGCTCGACAACGCGAATCGCTCGGCTGAGGGCCATAATCCGCTGTGTGGCGATCATTTGAACATTAAACTCAATCTCAGTAGAGGGTATATCAGCGATATCGTATTTCAAGGTGAATCATGCGCGATCTGTAAAGCATCAGCGTCGATGATGACTGCTAACGTTAAGGGAAAAACGCAAGCGGACGCCGAAACGCTGATCCAGGAATTCCGTGAAATGGCGATTGGTAAGCTTGAACCTGATGGCAACCACCATCTTGGACGTCTAACAGTATTTTCCGGAATACGCGACCTTCCTACTCGTGTCAAATGCGCGATCCTGCCGTGGCATACGCTACATGCAGCACTAAATTCTGTCGCCACGATCTCGACCGAAGACGATGATGATCCAATGCATGTCTCGATTGGTAATGCTTAATAGGACAATAAAATGCCAAAAATTTCTGACATAGAGGGCACACCGAACCCGAACGCACTTAAATTCGTCTTAAAGGAACCATTGACTTGGGGGATTACTCATTCCTACGACAGTGCGGAGCAAGCAAAAGATGATCCCCTCGCTGCCGGGTTGTTCGAAATTGATCATGTGACCAATGTGTTTTATGTAGATCGATGGATCACTGTCACGCAAGATGGAAGTGCGAACTGGTCAGATTTGGCACGTGAAGTTGCTGACCCAATCCGCGCCGCTCCAGCGGCGGATACACAATCGGCGGCCACAGTAGCAACAGCAACCACTGCCATCTTGGGTTTAAGTTCTAAGGACCAGCTTCGCATTGACAAGTTCAACGACTTACTCGACGCGGAAATACGCCCCTACCTACAAGGCGACGGCGGCGATCTTCACGTACTCGGTATTAAAGATAATGTGCTTAGCGTACATTATCAAGGTGCATGTGGTACCTGCCCAAGCTCGATTTCTGGCACGCTCAGGGGTATTGAGAATCTGTTGAGATCGATAGAACCCGACATTGAAGTCGTGGCAACCTAAAGAGCGAGAAAACTATTACCCAACGAACTAGATTAGTTAGTGAACTTTTACCCTAGTTCTCGCATGATATATTGCTGTCGGCGGCTTACTGGAAGCTTCTCTTCCAAACCTCTGAGCAACAACATCCAACGCACCTCCCTACTTTCTTCCTCAGTTTTCTCGAATCCCGAAATGTAGTCTTTAGCTACCAGACAATTGCGGTGAATGCGCACAAAACGTTCTCCAAATTCCTCTTCCAGACGTGTCAGTGATTCTTCCAGTAGATACTCTTTTTCACAGGTGCGAATTGTGACGTATTTCAACTCGGCACGGAGATATACTACGTCGCCTACAGGAATCAAATGAATTTTATCACGCTCATGAACACTAAGATGTGTGCGTGGCCTGGGACGAATTTTCTGTAACACTTCTTGTTGTAGAGGAATTACCGTGCCAATGCGCGTCAGCGCCTCCAATAATCGTGTTAGGCGTATGGGTTTGAGCAGATAATCTACTGCATGTAGTTCGAATGCCTGGATAGCGTAGACGTCATAAGCAGTAGTAAAAATAATCGCGGGCGGTACTGGCAGTTTGAGAAAATGCTGCGCAAGCTCCAGCCCATCCATTTCAGGCATGCGGATGTCAAGTAACACCACATCCGCATGCTGGGTCTGCAACAGTGCCAGTGCCTCGAGTCCATTTGACGATTCTCCCACCAGTTGCACCGGGATTTTTTCCATACTGTCATGCAATAAGTCTTTGAGACGATTACGTGCCGGAGCTTCATCGTCAACAACCATAACTCTTAACGGGGAATTACTCATTTCTTTTGCTTCCTCGTTACTTTATACCGTGGTTACGAATGGGATGGTGATATGAACCTGGTAGACACCATCGCTGACCTTACTTTCTAGTCTGCTCTCTGCATCAAAATGCAACGCTAGTCGCTCGCGAATATTGTTCAGCGCCATTTTATTACCACTATGGTGCTTGTCTTCTGGCTGATAAGGATTACGCAAAACCATGTGAACCTCATTGCGGCTTTTATAGATATTAATATAGATGATACCGGTATCAACCATAGGCTCAATACCGTGATAGACAGCATTTTCGAGTAGTGGCTGCAACACCAGCGGCGGAATCAGCGCGTCTGACGGCAAGTTGTCGATGTGCCACTCGACCTTGAGCCGCTCTCCCAGACGTAGTTGTTCCAATTGCAAGTACTGGCGGCACAATTCGATTTCCCGCTGTAGTGGTGATAATTGTCGATTATCGGCCATCAATACCCGAAATAAGTCTGCCATGTCCTCCAGTGCATGCTCGGCACGCTTTGGATCAGCACGAATTAGCGACAGAACAGCGTTAATGCAGTTGAACAAAAAATGGGGACGAATGCGTGATTGCAACGCCTGTAAACGCGCCTCCACAAAGGCAGGAGAGAGTGCGCGACTACGTAGGTTAAAATATGCCAGCAACACACCAGTAACAGCAAGACACAAAACCCAGTAGCGAAAGACCACTCCTATATCCATGTTGTCGGCCACCATTCCACCAAACCAATACATTACTGTTGTCAAAATCAGCTCTATCACTAGCACCATGGCGACTCCAGTGGCGTATGATAAACGGGAAAGTGGTTTATATAGACCGTACAATAGTAACAAATTCATCAACAATATAGGTTGGATAACGACCGCAATTTCCGTGAATTCCTGTATAACTTCGGGCCACGTTGGGGCTTTGAGCAACGCCGCCATAAAGCCGATAACGTTCACGATAATCAAGATACGCAAAATTACGCCAAGGTTGCGAAAGTTTGGCAGGGAGTCCGGATGCAATTTTTGATTTATACTTGTCACTTCAGAAGTCTAAATAAAGATTAAAAA
>SMXG01000047.1 GCA_004356775.1 Betaproteobacteria bacterium
TAACCATGTTGGTGTTGATATGCCGAACAATATTCTCAAAGATGAACTAAATCGTTTGTATGAGATGACTGACAAACTAAGGAAAGATCATTCACAGTCGTGATCTGGCAATTGATACTGAATGTCTGCTTTGTGCCAAAAATTTACATTCATTTAGCGGTATCGAATAATATAATTTTAAGTACTTAAATAATTTAATAATTTTCCTAGGAAGAAAAAACAGTTTTTTGAATTTTCTATGCCTAACATACTCAAAGTAATTGGTGGTTTACTACATCTATGAAACCATGGTCGTGTGTACTACTCATGTTCCTGTGTTACCTAAATATTAGGAGAGAATAGTGTCAAGCAAACCTATCACAGCAAGTAAACATGATCCTGCTGGACCAGCGGAAACTATTGTCAGCAAGTCAGTAGCAAACCTCAGGAGTATCCCAACTAATCAAGCACAAAGTGTAGCAAATAGACTAAATCGTCAAAAACTGATCACTATTTCTGCTTATTATCGTGCTACTCGGTGTGGTTTCAAGTGTGGGGATGAAGTACAGGGCTGGCTAGATGCCGAAGCGGAAATAAATGGTGTTTCACAACCAGGGGGATTTTGACTACTAGTTTTCCTGCAAGTAGGTGATAGTAGTAAAAAATGAAAATTTAATCGCTTCAAAAGAGTAGATTAAAATGGCTAATGTTAAGCAAATATCTGTCCTGATTAAAACGGGTGCAAGAGAAATGGCTGATGAAACTCATGGCGATGCTTATTTGGGCATTGGGTGTAAAGAATTCTATCTTACCGAGTTTAAGGACAAAGATTTCCAACCAGAACTCGCTCAAACGAGCGTATTATCAGGATTGGCCCATACGAATGTATTAGGTGGGGAAATAAATATCGGGATATCTCCAGGCGACAATGATTCGTGCTTTCCATATCAGATAGATACGGAAAACCTGCTTAAGTGCCCGCTCTAGATTCGTTTAGAACCGGGGTCTCGATATGATTACTGGGATCTTGACGAAATAAGGGTGACTGTTAACCTGGGTCCTGAACAGATTGTTTTTTCCGCATTAGGAGAGAAATCCTATTTGTGGTCTGGTGATAGGGGACCCAAGGTGTTGTATTTAGGTGAGTCTATAACTCATTAGAAATAGACGAGTGGTTTGGGCTAAACGTGATCAATGAAAAACACCGGTATAGTCCCATTCATCGGAGCCCCCCCCGCAAACTATCACACCGCTCGTCCGCACCTTTATTGAGCGACATAGGGATCTCCGTTACGCTAATGCGCGATCAACATCTCTTCAATTTCTGCAAAGTTCTCAGCAACTTTTGCCGAAGAAATTGTAACGCCGAGTTGTCTTTCGATTTGCGTCAAAGAAAAGATACCGCACACTGATGGCTTGTTATCAACATTGTTTTCCATTACCAAGATATGTTGTCGTCCGGTATCACGCAAACTAGCAACAACGTGCCCAACCTTGGAATTCTGAACCTCTTTGATGGAAATAACTTCCAAGCGATTGAGTGGGGTCATGATGTCTGAGACTATGATCTCATCATGTCTCACACGACGATCCTGAATAAAACGAAGCGGTTTTTCACCTAGAATGTCAGTTGCAGTAATGATACCTGTAAGAGAATGATCTTGATTCAATACGAGCAACGAGCGCACACCACGTTGTATCATGTATGAATTAGCAAACTCCATGGACACATGTGGATCGATTACAGCAGCATCATTAAGTCGCAGATCGGTCATTACATCGAGGGCTGATGATTCGAGCGTTACGGACTTAGATTGAGGGGGGTGAGAAACCAAAACAGTACCCGTCGGGCACCGTGCAGAAAGAGTGTGGTAGTCAAACATGGCGGAATCCTCTATTGTTAGTGGACGGGATACATCTAAATTTTAAATTTACTCCCAACAGGATGATGGGTCAATGCGGTTATTGTGGACAAGAATGATGGGCATATTCAATGTGTCCAGGCAGGCCTTTCTTTTCTGCACTAAGTCTGGCCTAAGTTTATGAAAAGAAGATGATAGTCAACCAAGATCGATTCAATTGTGCTATTTCGCTGTTTGATAAACTAAACAGTAAGGACCCAAATCGTGAAATTTTCGACCGGAAAGAGCAACCAAAAGAATTGCTTTATGCCGAACGAATAAGCACGATGCTCAAAAGCTATGTGCTAAATCCATCGGAGACCTTACAGCTAGCTGCTAGATGCCAACATATCCAGAGGTGGAAAATTAAGCGTATAAATTTTCCCATGACGAAGTCAGGATATTATCAGTGGCGCAGAAACCTTAGAGACTTTCATGCTAAAACTGCTAATACTGTTCTTCGCGAAGTCGGATATGAAAAAGATATAATTGATCGGGTTTGCTCATTGGTCAAGAAGGAAGGATTACAATCTGACAACGAAGTACAGACTTTGGAAGACGTAGTTGTACTGGTATTTTTAGAAAATTATCTGGAGGAATTTATCCATAGTCATGGTAACTTCGATGAAACGAAGATCATGGATATATTAAGTAAATCGCTGCGAAAGATGACGACGAAGGGCCGCCAGGCAATATTAACTATGATCAAAATACCCCCATCACTTTTACCAGTCATTAAAAAGGTTTTGGATTAAATTCCTAACGTTATATTCGAACTTGGTTCGCTTGATAAAGTCACACCAGAATTTTGTTCAAACATTGATTTTCTGAATGTCAGCTATGGGTTGATAGCAGTCATTTACGATAGCAGTCATTTACTAATGTACATTGAATCAATTATTTCATCACTAGAATTTCAGATTTAATCTTTATTCCTACTCTTACTGCAAGATAATGCCGATACATACTAATGAGCGAAGTCCCATAGCATCAAACACTGATGTTTTGGAAATCAAGTAAGACCTTACTTTTTATTATCTTGTTTGTTATTAGTTTCTCACATTATGTTTATAGCAATCAAGAGTATAAGAAAGCGGGAGTATTATGAGCGCCATAAAACTGTTTCTATATTTGACAGCCACTGTTATTGTAATGGCGCTCCTCTATGTGGGTTTTGTATACGCGATTGTCGATCAGACTACATTGCGTCAAGAAACTTTTGATAATTGCATGAAAGTTTTTGGAATTAATAGTTTTTCTTACTTTGATTTATGTTTGAAACAGCGTGCTGGTATCACGATACCAATCTGGTTGTATATAGCTCCCTATCTTCCGGCCGGACTGCTTTGGTGGCTAAGCCGGTCACTTAACATAAACCTGCATTTGTCAGTTGAGACGTACCCTAAGCGTACCGTCATTGTGCTGGTTTGGCTGGGATTAATTGCTGCTGCATATGCAATTATTATAACATTATGGATCGCGATGAATCTCGTCGACGAACCACCGCGCATAGCTTTTATGCCGACGATTATTTTATCTGGTTGGCTGATAGCACCACTACTATTTCAGCATCTACTTGCACCAGCAGAAGCAGTACGCCACATGAGTGCTCTTAAAATTGGACTAGTGACAATGTTTGTCACACCAGTAATAACTGTGGTTTTCTCTTTCCTCAAGATAGAAGGGATATTTTCATAATGATATTAAGATGCGAAAAACTTTTCGCCAGAATTGTACAAAGAAGAGAAGGGTAAGTACTACGTTAATAGGAAAGTGGGCCAATCCCATACTATGTGTATCCCCAAATACAAGATTTTCATTAACTTGGCAGTACCCCAAAAACTATTCGTTGTTTTGTGAATCTGAGCTGGCTAGAACCGATATTTTTTAATGTATCTATGAGAGTTTTCTCATTGACGAAGACAAGCCATCGATAAGAGATTTATCAACTTTTTCGAACAAAAAATCCCAACTCGCGCTTACAGTATCGTTCCCCTTCGAAATAACTTTAATGAAAATGCAACCCTGAATATATCCATATTGATATTTAAAGTAAAAAGGTAATTTTTTTAATACTAAATGAAAGTAGTTATTTCCATCGTTGTAGGAGTCCTTTTTCTTAGGATCTAGCGTTGCTTCTTTAATGATTTTTAGCATTTCGTGTTTGTCATTTTCTTGGAGCGAACGACAAAAATCATTAGCCCTTGCGATGTTATACTTTGGTGAATCCAAGGTACCTAAGAATGCACCGATTCGCTCATCGTAAATATTCTCGTCAGCGTATGACAATCCCGTTGTCAGAGATGCAATCAACCCAGATACGCCGAATAACACAGATTGCAACATTATGAACATTAGGTAGCCCTCATTATCGTCAGTCGCACTGCTAAACAATGAAGTACCTATGGTTTGTAAGTAAACAATAATAACTATTGTAGGCAAGGTCGTAGCTGCTATCGCAATCTTCGTATTTCTACATTGGGAATACCAACCCAGAAATTTAGATCCAAGGTATGAGGCAAATATATGTGCAGTAAGGATTGCGCCAATAAGATAAAACGTCGTTCCTACTGCAAAACCATAATCAACACCTCGAAACGTACCTTTGCCTTCTATGTATTTCTGAATAAAATCAATGTAGAAATTTAGCACTGGGATAAACAGTGTCCCGATCATCAGCATCCCGACGATGTACAGTAAAAGTCGATTCGAGTTGAATTTACCAGATGGGCTATATGGACTAACCTTCAAAGGCATTATGGTTTTTAGATCTTCAATTAGCTCTTTTGCACGGCGTTCCTTTAGCTTACCTCTGGCTAGCAACTCACTTAGAACATGTTCATAGCCACGATGAGGTTCAACCATACCCCTACTCCTTCGATAATTTGGACGGCGTCAGGATAGTCTACATTGTTTCGGAGTGAGCTACAGTTATGACATTCCAAAATAACTTAGATTTACAGTTCATCGGAGCGTCAATTTATCGCTGCGTTGAGTGATTTGTAATGAGGTTGTTGATATTAGTTTATTACAATGCCCCAGTTGTGGGAAAGAGGCTTTCAAAGCGCATATAATGCACATCAAATATGCCTTGAATGTCCACTTTAAACTAATAGTAGCCATTCGCAGATTTTCTTTCTAGAAAATCTTTTTGCCAAAATTGAGAAAGAAAGGGGAAGAGATATTACATTGATAGGAGAGTGAGTCAGTTCTAGACTAGGTATACCCCTTATCAATTTTCTGTACATGTCGTAGAGTCTTTACACTCTGGTTCTGAATCTAATCTGAATAGCTTACATACCTATACGTAACGAGTTTAGAGACTTTAATTCTACAATTTAGCATATCTATGACTACTAACTCTACTGTAATAGATAATGAATAAGAAACTACGTATAGGGATTATCTTCACAACAGCATTGGTGGCAATTATCACTGCATTTAGCTTTTCTCCAATAGCACAAGATCAAGCGTACCATGCTTTTTCTGATAGCAGAGCATTCTTTGGCATTTCTAACTTTGGCAATGTTGTTAGCAATTTACCATTTACTATTTTTGGATTGATGGGCTTGGTTTTTCTATTCAATAAAGAAAGTGACAAATCTCAGTTCTCCATACATGGCGAACAATTTTTGTGGAAAATATTCTTCTTTGGGGTAACTTTGGTAGGGCTAGGTTCTGGTTATTATCACCTCAACCCAGAAAACTCGACACTTGTGTGGGACAGGCTACCAATGACAATTGTATTTATGTCATTTCTCCCGCTAATGATTATGGAACGTATAGATGGAAATGCTGGCCTTGTTCTATTCCCCTTATTATTAGCTGTTGGTATCGGCAGCGTATTTTACTGGGATTATACGGAGTCTTTAGGTGAAGGAGATTTACGCTTATACGCATTGGTACAATTTTTATCATTGCTACTAATCCTATTAATGTTCTGGCTGTTCCCTGCTAAGTTTACAGGAATGAAATATCTTGGGTTTACACTTGGCTGGTACGCAATAGCCAAATTATTAGAGCATTTCGATAAGGCTATATTTGATTTGCTGTGGAATCTACTTAGCGGACATACGTTGAAGCATATTGCTGCTTCAATTGGGGCTTATACGATTCTACTCTATATGAAGAAGAGATGTATATTGGGAGAGCTGGCTTAATCCAAGACTAGGTGTGCCCCCAATCAATGTAGTACTTACCCCTCTTTCCTTTCTCTAATTTTTCTCATCCTGCCATTGTCTCCCACCGGGAGTTAACTTGCCAGTACAGTTTAATTTGTTAAGAATGTATAAATTCTCTCGAATAACCAGAACGATGAAAGTCCTCCGTCCGCATCGTCATAATCTCCCAAAGCAAATAACCATGATGGTTTTGATAGGGACAATAAATACAGAGCATTGCCAGAGGTATCGTTTTCACTGAAACTTAACACTGATGCAGGTTTGGACGATGAAAACGATAAGGACGATAAATCTGGCGTTCTTTCCGGTGTTTAGAAGTGCTGATTATGGGAGCCAACGATTTAATTTTTAATCTTCGTGAAAACGGTTTTTCTATCAATGTAGAAAATTCCCGACTATAGATCTCCCTTACACTCCGCAATGATTGACGCTATAGTTCGGCCTACCAACTCAACGCGAAAAATTGCTGAATATTGCCTTTACGAGTAAGCAATAGTACGCGCTTCTCCTTACTGCTCTTCTTAACTGCACGCTTGAACTCTGCGGCACTCTTTACCGGCTTGTGGTTCACTTGCAGGATAACCATGCCAGATTCAATACCTCCCATGGCAGCAATGGAGCCAGATCGAACTGCGGTCACCACCACTCCTTCTCCTGACTTAACATTGAACTGCTTGGCAAGTTGCGGCGTCAGTGTTTGCACGCTTAAACCAATTTCTTCCGTGCTCTGCGATGGCTCTAAGGCCGCAAGTTTATTCTCCTCGAATAGCTTGCCGATAGTTATGTTAAGTTTCTTCTGTTTTCCATCCCGCAGGATGACTAATTGTTCCCGACTGCCTGGTGGAATTAGCGCCACTAAGTTTCGAAAGCGACCCACTTTCTTCACCGGTTTCCCACGGAAACTGATGATCACGTCACCCGGTGTCAGGCCCGCTTTTTTCGCGGGCGAGTTCTCACTTACCTGAGAAACAATAATGCCCTGTCCCGGCTCAATATTGAACGACTTTGCAAGATCGGGGGTGATTTGCTGAATCATGATACCCAGGTAGCCGCGTGTTACCTTTCCGTTTTTGATCAACTGATTAGCAATCTCCTTGGCTAAATTGCTCGGGATCGCGAAACCGATTCCCATATAGCCTCCGCTGCGGCTGAAGAGAGCCGTGTTGATTCCTACCACCTTTCCGTCCAGATCGACTAACGGACCACCGGAATTTCCCGGATTGATCGCCGCATCGGTTTGAATAAAATCTTCGTAATCATTTATCCCAACACTAGTCCGACCCTTAGCGCTGACTACGCCTACCGTTAGCGTATGACTAAGACCAAAGGGATTACCAATAGCCACCACCCACTCGCCGACTTCAAGCTGGGAAGAGTCGGCAAAGGAAAGCGCGGGGAATCCACCTACTTCGATTTCGATCACAGCTACATCAGATTTGGGGTCACGCCCCGTAATCTTTGCTTCGAATTCACGTTCGTCCTGAAACTTGACCCGGATCTTGTCAGCATTCTCAACTACGTGGTTGTTGGTTAGGATGTAGGTTTTGCCAGACAAAAGACCATCCTTTGCTGCAAAGACAAAACCAGAACCCTGGCCAATCGTTCGGCGTTTGCCTTGAGGTGCTTCAGGATGCGGCCCTTTAGGACTACCAGGAAACTGATCATCGAAGAAATGCTTAAATAGGTCATCCTCAAAAGGGCTCTCATTACTAAACGGCCAAGCAAACTGTGTGATGTTTGAAGCCGGTGCCTTGCTCTCAACCTGAATAAATACGACAGAAGGAGAAACCTCCCGAGCTACCGAAGCGAAA
>SMXG01000008.1 GCA_004356775.1 Betaproteobacteria bacterium
CACGCAATCCATTCTCCCTGAGTATCTTGCTCAAGCTATCACGATGGATATGTTGTTTGATCGGATCGCGGAAGCCTGGAAAAACAAAAGGTGATTCGCCTGCCAACCCGCGTAATTTATTCAGCATCGGAATAAGTTGATCCGGCAAAGGCGTAATATGATCATTGCTTGTTTTCATGCGCCCGGCTGGAATATGCCACTCTTTATCTGCTATCTGCAATTCATCCCACCGCATCCCTGCCACCACACCGGGACGAGAAGCGGTGTATAGACACACCAATAACGCCACGCGGGAATAAATTGAATCTATACTCTCAATTGCCTTGAACAGGACTGGCAAATCGGCTGATTTGGTTACAGCGGCATAATGTCCCTTGCTAGTTCTTGGTAGAGCGCCCTTTAGAGATAGTTCGCGGCCATCCTCCCGCAAACCTTCCTGTATCGCATAACTGATAATCTGGTTACAGTATTGACGTACTTTCACCGCGAGCTTTGGAGCGCGCTCATGAACATTTAGAAGTAGTGGCTTAATATCGACGGAAGAAATTTCAGCAATAGGTTTTTTTGCTAGCTTGGGAAACAGAGAGTCATCAAGTATTTCTCGTGCCTTTCGCGCAGTTTCCCTTGCCCACCCTCTCGCCTTGTGGGCGTACCATTCCTCAGCTACAACCTTGAATGTGCCACGTAGAGCAGTTCTTTGTTTTTGTATTGTAGATTTTTTATCAACTACGGGGTCTATTCCCCGTACAAGCTTTTCCCGAATGTTATTGGCCTTTATGCGGGCTACTGTAGCGGGTGTGAAGTCGTTAGAACCAAGCCCTGTCATGTTGCGCCTGCCATCAGGTCGTGTATAACGTAAAACCCAGCGCTTGTTGCCTTTGCCATCGACTACTAGCATCAGTCCTTTACCATCCTGCTTGACTTCACCAGGCTTGGCGGTTTTAATTTCCTTGGTGGTCAATCTACGTATAATTTTTGGCATGGGTTCGAGTCTCCCTAAATTCCTATACCAATAACTATACCAAAAAATCTCTAGATAGTATAAGATTGCATTGGATGGGGAAAGACACAGATTTTACTAAAACGGCTTATTTATTGGTATACAGGAGGGGAATTCTAGACTTACCTGTACATGCTTGGATTCCTATTCGGGTTTTCTTCTGGCACCATAGCGCCCCCTCCCACGCAAATCTTATCTTTTTTCAATTTGAGGTTGGCCCGGACTCCTTGCATACCCTCTACCGACACTAGATGAGCCATTAGTGATCTTGATTCTATGCACTCTTTGGCATTCTACCTTAAATAAATTGCGCAATCATACACTGGTACTTGCTCTTTATTTGATCCTATCAACATACCTTGCTAAACCCTTCCTACAATTAATGTATATTCAGAAAAATTTTCTTAGTTAAAACTGCCAGACTAATGGAATCTACCGTTTTCCATCAAAAACAAATACACTCACCTTTTGAATCTCCCAATTTTACTTCATGGTAACAATACGCCGAGATGCTTTAGTACATACTTCCAAGAAGATAAATTTAGGAATACCGTGAACATCATAAAATCTGAACATAGATATCATGGCAAACAACCAATAAGACACAAAATGCTTGGAAAAGCACTAAAGAACATTTCTCTCTTTCTTTACATCCTCTGTTGTTTTGTATGGTGACATGATAATAATCATAGATAAAAAAATGAATGTAGCAAAATATAGATTATTTATTTGTCCCGAACACACGTGAGAAAAATAACTGCTTCAACAAAAAAAATAGGGCTATTCGGTATCCTTGCCTGGATCGGCGTGACAATACTTGGTGCTAGCGCTATTGGAGCCATTGCACTACATCGAGGTGAAACTATTAACAGTGTATGGTTCATCGCAGCAGCAGTTTGTGTATACGCTATCAGCTACCGATTTTACAGTGCTTTTATTGCCACTAAAGTGCTGATGCTCGATGCAAGTCGTGCCACTCCAGCAGAACGCCTAAACGATAACCGCGACTTTGTTCCCACAAACAAATGGATCGTTTTCGGTCACCACTTTGCTGCCATAGCCGGGCCGGGGCCACTGATCGGACCGACCCTCGCCGTACAATTCGGCTATTTACCCGGCACACTGTGGATCCTGGTAGGAGCAGTACTAGGTGGTTGTGTGCAAGATTTTGTTATGCTGTTCTTCTCCACTCGCCGCAATGGTCGTTCGTTAGGTCAAATGGCGCGTGACGAACTTGGTGCTGTCGGTGGATTTGCTGCATTAGCGGGTGTAATGGTGATTATGATCATTCTGATTGCCGTGCTTGGCCTAGTAGTGGTCAATGCAATGAAGCATAGTCCGTGGGCCACCTCCACCGTAGCGGCCACCATTCCAATTGCCATACTGGTCGGTTTATATATGCGTAACATTCGCCCTGGCCGTGTGGTGGAAGGTACACTCATTGGTGTAGCACTGCTGCTGTCGGCCGTGGTGGCTGGTGGTTGGATAGATCAGCATCCTGATTTGCGCCAGTGGTTTGACTATGGCGGGTCAACACTTGCATTGATGATAATCGCTTACGGTTTTACTGCTGCTGTTACTCCGGTGTGGTTATTGCTTGCACCGCGCGATTATTTGTCAACTTTTATGAAAATTGGCACGATGCTAATGCTCGCCATCGCAGTTATTATCCTGCGTCCCGAAATAAAAATGCCTGCACTCACACAATTCATTGACGGTACCGGCCCAATCTTTGGCGGCACGTTATTCCCCTTTGTGTTTATCACAATTGCCTGCGGCGCAATCTCTGGTTTCCATTCACTAATTTCATCAGGTACCACGCCAAAACTACTTTCCAATGAAGCGGATGCCCGTCTCATCGGTTATGGTGCGATGATGGTGGAATCCTTCGTCGCTATAATGGCCATAATTGCTGCTACTGTGCTTGACCCTGGTGTCTATTTTGCTATCAATAGTCCAGCTGGTATTGTTGGTAAAGAAGCAACAGAAGCTGTTGCCACAATAAATAGTTGGGGCTTCCCTGTCACCGCAGTACAAATGCAACAACTCGCCACCGATATGGGAGAGACCACTCTGTTTGCACGTACCGGTGGTGCGCCTTCTTTTGCCGTCGGTATGGCTAGCATTTTCGCCAATGCCTTTGGTTCAAGTCTGATGGCCATGTGGTATCACTTTGCCATCATGTTTGAGGCGCTGTTCATACTTACTACTCTCGACGCGGGAACTCGCGTAGGTCGCTTCATGTTGCAAGACTTGCTTAGTAACATCTATAAACCTCTAGGCCGAACCAGTTGGTACCCTAGTGTATTTCTGACCAGCGGCATCTTCGTGAGTGCATGGGGATACTTCCTCTATATCGGCACCCTCGACCCGTTAGGTGGAATTAACAGCTTATGGCCACTATTTGGTATTGCCAACCAGATGCTTGCTGCAATTGCATTATGTGTTGCTACTACTATTCTCATCAAATCTGGCAAGCTGCGCTATGCATGGATCACGGCCATACCACTTACCTGGCTCATTATCATAACCAGCTCCGCCGCGTGGGAAAAACTCTTCAGTCCAGAACTACGTATAGGGTTCCTCTCGCACGCCCAAGACTTATCGACAAAATTCGCTGCTGGTACATTACCACCTGACATGGCTACTATCGCCCAACAATTAATTTTTAATGACTACCTAGCTGCAGCACTTACTGCCTTCTTCTTAGCCACTACCTGGATACTAGTGTTGGACACACTTCGCATTTCATACCGTATTATTACTGGCAAGCCCCACCCACCACTTTCCGAAGCACCCCACGAATTCAGTCGCAGGATTGAAAATTGGACACGTAATTAAAAAAGGACATTCATGAAATCCCTAAAAATTGTTGCACGTCAAACCTGGCAAATGATACGCGCTTTCAGCGGTGATGATGCCTACGAACGTTACCTCGAACACTGGCACAAATACCATGCCAGTGAAGGAGGTCAACCATTAGACTGTAAAACATTCTTTGATACTGAACAAATCAGAAAATGGGAGGGAGTACGACGATGTTGCTAAAGATATAGACACATAAAATTTCTCTAATTCAGAAAATATGAGGCTCTCAAGCATTAATGTAAACTTTTAATATGTACCAAGGCGTCACCATGGAGGAGTACTATCATAAAGAAGTAATAAAGTAGGAGTAAAGTTTATGTTATTTTATAAAACAAAAGGAGGCACGGAAATCCAATTTCCCATGGAGCCGATGCCGCCCGGAGACCATTCTGATGCCAGGCAATCAGAGCAGTAATTCTCCAATGCAAATACGTCAGGCAGCTAGCGAAAATGGCGCACCACGATTAGTGCTTTCCGGTAAATGTACATTAGGTGCTCTGAAACAGCAAATGCAGTCATTATCTGCCGAGCTTGTTACCTTTGCAACTAATCCAAATTTACACTGGGACTTGACCGGAATTGAGCAGCTGGATGATGCTGGAGCGTTGCTGCTATGGCAGGCTTGGGGAGCACGCCGCCCCCGAAATCTAGAGTTACGGCCTGAACAGGAAAGATTATTCAATCGTCTAGGAAATATTCCAGCTACGCCAGAACCTGTTCCTCGCAATCTTCTTGATCCCGTCAGAGCTCTGGGGAAGACAGCCTTTCTGGTATGGGAACATTTGACCGGCATAATTATGCTGACTGGTCAGTTATTTCTGGACGTCAAATATTTAGCCAGTCACCCAGCGCGCATTCCTTGGCGTGAAATTTCCGCAACTCTCTTCCGAACCGGTGCGCAGGCGCTAGGCGTTACTGCTCTGGTAGGGTTCCTCATCGGTATCGTGCTAAGCTATCTTTCCTCTAGACAGCTCCAAGTATATGGTGCGGATATTTTCATCATAAATATTCTTGGAGTAAGCATTATTCGTGAACTTGGCCCGATGCTTGCTGCAATTCTGGTAGCGGGACGCTCTGGTTCTTCCATGACAGCACAATTAGGTGTGATGCGAGTAACTGAAGAATTAGATGCGCTGGCAGTAATGGGCATACCTCACAGTATGCGACTGGTATTACCAAAAGTAATTGGATTGGGTATTGCCATGCCATTGATTGTGTTGTGGACTAGCGCTATTGCGCTGCTAGGAGGCATGGTCGTCGCTGAGATTCAATTAGGACTGAGCTATCAGTATTTTTTCAATAGGCTATCAGATGCGGTACCAATCGCTAACTTGTGGCTGGGTTTGGGCAAAGGTGTAGTGAGCGGCATGGCAATCGCGCTCATTACCTGTCATTTTGGATTAAGAATTAAATCCAATACTGAAAGTCTTGGTGAAGGCACCACTAATGCAGTAGTAACAGCGATCACTGCTGTTATTATCATCGATGCAATTTTTGCCATTATCTTTTCCAATGTGGGACTTTAGTAAAACGACAATATAATGGCAAACAAAGACTGCATTATTGAGGTAAAAGGATTACATACTCGTTTTGGTGCTCATGTTGTACATGAAAACATCAACCTGTGTGTACATCATGGTGAGGTGCTGGTACTGGTTGGCAGTTCCGGTAGTGGTAAGACTGTCTTACTGAGGCAGATGCTAGGTTTGGAAACGCCAGCTCGGGGAACGGTTCAAATTTTTGGTCAGCCAATATATAACAGTGACCGTAACAAAATGCAGAGCATGCGCAATCGCTGTGGAGTGTTATTTCAGAAAGGTGCATTATTCAGTGCATTATCAGTGTATGACAATATCGCGCTACCAATGCGAGAACTACATGCGTTGGATGAGGACATGATATACAACCTTGTCATGCTTAAACTTAAAATGGTAGAAATAGAAGAACAACATGCAAGTAAAATGCCTTCTGAACTCTCTGGTGGCATGATTAAACGCATTGCGTTGGCGCGTGCTATGGCGTTGAACCCAGAGTTGCTGTTTCTAGACGAGCCCACCGCCGGGTTGGACCCAGAACTCATTGATGGATTTGTCAAATTAATCCTAACACTGCGCACCGAATTGGCACTAACGATAGTCATGGCTACACATGATCTAGATACATTGGTCGCACTGTCTGACCGTGTAGTGGTCCTAGCCGATCAACGCATAGTAGCATTGGATAATTTGTGTAACGTGATTGGTAACAGGCATCCGTTTATTATCAATTTTTTTGGTGGCGATCGAGGTAAGCGAGCGTTGACAGGCATTGGCAATAACTTTTAGGAGGATACAATGGAAAACCGTGCTCATGCCCTTGTAGCAGGTTTGTTCGTGATTCTTTTGAGTGCAGCGGTAGCAATAACCGCTATGTGGCTCAGTGGCGAGACTGCCGAACATGCCCATTATATATTGATGTCTGAAGACTCGGTGTCAGGGCTCAATCCCCAAGCAGCAGTCCGTTTTCGTGGTGTAAAGGTTGGCAAAGTGGAAGAAATCGGCTTCGACCCAGAAAATTCACGTTTTATTCAAATTCGTATTGGTGTTGATCGGAATGTGCCGCTTACCAAGGGAGTGTTCGCACAGCTTGGCTACCAAGGCTTGACGGGACTTGCCTATGTTCAACTAGATGATGACGGCAAACAATCCGAACTACTGCAAACCAATGAAGATGACTTGGCACGCATCCCAATGCGCTCTTCAACGCTGGACAAAATAGTCTACTCGGGACAGGACTTGCTTAACAGCGCAAATGAAACAATAAAGAGAATGAATCTTTTGTTGAATGATCAGAACCAGGAACATTTTTCGCATATTCTAGAAAGTATAGCGAGTGCGTCCACTAGTTTTGAGGGTGCATCCAGTAGTTTTAGCAGATTCACTGACCAACTGCAGCCAAATCTTAAGTCCTTACCGAAGTTAGCTAGTGAAACAAGTTCGTTACTAAAAAATGTCGATCAGCTAGTAAAGAATATCAATCAAATCGTGGAGAAGGTGGGTCAGAAAGGAGGGATTGTCGACAACCTATCACAAAGTGTCGAAGAGCTTGCAGACACTATTCCTAAATTTCACAATGCTATTGATAGAATTATACACGATGCCCGTAGCGTTAATCGCGTTCTCCAGCAGTTGGAAGAGGAACCTAGGAGTCTGATATTTGGTAAAACACCACCACCGCCAGGTCCAGGAGAAGATGGATATGTAACACCCCAAGGAATATTAAAATGAGAAAACTTTATGTTCTCTTAAGTATATGGCTTGCCGGGTGCACCATAATGCCTCAAACCCAGACACCAGTATCGGTATATGACTTTGGCTTGCAACAAGTTTCTAGCACTTACAACATGTCCAACCAGCAACGACAATTATGGACAAGCCTGCTGATAGCAGAAGCGACATCACCCGTGTGGCTTGATAGTAAAGCAATCCAGTACCGTTTAGCATATCGTGATCCCACTCGATCGTATAACTATGCTAACAACCGTTGGGCTGCCGCACCGGCTATATTGCTCACCCATCGAATCAGGAACCGTATTGCTGCTGTTACAAACGACAAAGTAGTAAGCACCAGTGATGGCACACGAGTAGACTTTATATTGCGCCTCGAACTGGAAGAATTTTCCCAGGTATTTGATACTGTAGACAAAAGCCATGTGGTAATTAGACTTCGTGCTAGCTTAATCCACCGTAGCTCTCGTTCACTCAAGGCACAACGTAATTTCAGTATGGAGCAGGCGGCCCCCACAGCCAACGCCGCTGGAGCAGTACAAGCCTTGACAGAGTCTAGTGACAAACTAACCGAAAATCTGATTGACTGGCTTGCTGAGGAATTGGCGAAAGAAGAAAAAAACCACTAAAAAACTCATAGCTAAACATGTCGTGAAGCTAGAAAAAATGCAGTAATTCCCTCCCCTTCATAATGTTCAGGTATTTACCTAAGCAATCTAAACACTTTTTACATAAACATACTAAATTGGTCTATAGAAATATTGCAGATATCGCTCCCTTCGTTTGAGATAGTTTCTCAATCTATCTGCTATATTACACCTGCATCTTGTGCCTGTTGATCAGCATGATAGCTCGAACGAACCATCGGTCCACATGCAGCATTACGGAAACCCATCTCAACTGCAACACGCTCAATTTCCTTGAAACCATTAGGCGATACATAACGTATTACAGGTAAATGGCCTGTGCTGGGTTGCAGATACTGGCCAACAGTGAGCATTTCTACGTCATTTTTACGCAAGTTACGCAATACTTCATAGATTTCATTATCGGTCTCACCCAGACCTAGCATTAACCCAGATTTGGTGGCAATGTGAGGGCAGTATACCTTGAAATCTTTCAGTAATTTTAGCGAATGATTATAGTCCGCTCCTGGACGACACTGTTTATAGAGGCGCGGTACAGTCTCAAGATTGTGGTTTAACACATCAGGTGGATGAGCAGATAATTTTTCCAATGCGACTTCCAGCCTTCCCCGAAAATCCGGTACCAAAATTTCGATTTTTGTATCGGGAGAATGTATACGTACCTGACGTATACAATCAACAAAATGCTGGGCACCGCCATCACGCAGATCATCTCGATCAACACTAGTGATAACAACGTAATTCAAACCCATAGCAGCGATTGATTGCGCCAAATGTAGCGGCTCCTCAGCATCTGGTGGCAATGGCCTACCATGCGCGACATCACAGAATGGACAGCGACGAGTACAGAGATCTCCTAGAATCATGAATGTGGCGGTACCTTTACCAAAACACTCGCCAATATTGGGGCACGATGCTTCTTCACAAACCGTGTGTAGTTTCTGTTCCCGTAGAATACGTTTTACTTCGTGAAACGCTTGGCTACTGGATGAGCGAACTCGTATCCATGATGGCTTGCGTAGTGGCACTCCATTGGACTGGGGTACTATTTTGATTGGGTTGCGTGCTGTCTTTTCTGCACCTTTCTGGCGAATTTCATTTGTCATGGGACTAAGAGCTCTTTTCTTTGATAATTCTTGCTTGTAATTTTTCTGCAAGCTTTTCGCTCAATACTTCCAGCCCGTCGGCTATTCCAAGATCCTTAGTTTGAGTTATTCTCAATCCTGGATAGCCACATGGATTAATCACAGAAAATGGAGTCAAGTCCATGTCAACATTGAGCGCTATACCATGGTAGCAACAGCCATTTTTTATTTTCAATCCAAGTGCTGCTATTTTAGCATCACCAACATATACGCCGGGTGCTTCCATACCGCTTTCAGTGTCGATACCGTACTCTTGTAGCAAGTCTATCACGGCACCTTCCATTTTTCTGACCAACTCACGTACACCGAGTTTAAGGCGACGAATGTCAAGTAATAAGTAGGCAACAATCTGCCCAGGGCCATGATAAGTAATTTGACCTCCCCGGTCAGTTCTAACCACAGCGATACCATTATTTTGGAGCAAATGTTCCAATTTACCCGCTATACCCAAAGTATAAACTGATGGATGCTGTAACAGCCATATCTCATCAAAAGTATTTTTTGTGCGCGTAAGTGTGAAGTTCTTCATTGCCTGCCAAGTAGAGAAGTAGTCCACTAAGCCGGAATGTTTTATATTGAACTTTGAATTTTTTGTTCTTAGATTCAGGTATGGAGTATCCATATTCAATCAAAATGATTCAGAACGATCAAAACTAAAACTGCATTTCAAAATACCATTACTACCATTGGGTGATCGCACAATTCCTGATAAAGCATATCCAAATGAGTGCGAGAAATAGCGTAAACGATGCAAGTAAGGCCCAAATATTTATTTTTCTTGCTGATTCTTGTTTTCACGGTGGCGCCATTAAAAATTCGGAACATGGCGCCTCACTATCATCAATATTGACTAGGTAAAACTTTGCTCGACCCGTTCCATGATCTTGATGGGGAAGTCACAAGGGCACTCAATAAGTATAAGCTCTGCAGCGTCATATTCAAATGTCTCAGCAAACATCTACACTACAATGTTACCTCGCATTACGGTGGCCTTATAATTCTGGTAAAGCTGGTAGAGTTGTGTAAATATCGTTCCTGGCTTTCCGCTACCCACCAGCTTACCATCGAGACGTGTAATAGGCATAATTTCTTTAGTTGAAGATGTCAGCAGAAGTTCTTGTGCGGTACGTATCTCATATTCGGAAACTTCGCGTACCTCATGCGGAATGTCATGCGCAACCGCCAGTTCTAGTACAACATCATAGGTAATGCCGGGTAGCATTAAATAACTCTTTGGCGGGGCAAGAAGCATCTTATCTTTTACGACAAAAATGTTACTGGTGGAACCCTCTGTCAAAAATCCTTCTCTTAACAACAGAGTTTCCACCGCACCTGCATCCACTGCCATCTGACGCAGCAAAACATTTGGTAACAACGAAGTCGCCTTGATGTCGCAGCGTAGCCAACGGTTGTCATTAGCGGTGATAGCAGAAACGCCGGTGGCAAGTAACTCTTTCGGGGACACTAACAATGGGGCGCTCATAATGAATACTGTGGGCATCGCATCACCGGGAAAAGCGTGATCGCGTGGGGCTACACCGCGGGTAATGTGCAAGTAAAGGTACTGATCGTCACTTTCGTTACTAGCGATGATTTGTTCCAACAAACCCCTCCACTCGATGTCAGAATGAGGATTTCTCAGGCGAATACCATCTAGGCTATCTTGCAGTCGATGCAAGTGTTCTGTTAAGCGAAAAAGCCTACGTGAGTAGACGGGAACCACTTCATATACGCCATCACCAAAAATAAATCCTCTGTCTAGAACTGAAATACGCGCATCCTCGATGGGAATGAAAGAGCCATTGAGATAAATCATAATGATTTTAAAATACTCATATTAACCAACGGTTATGATAGATTTAACCACGATAAAAAGTTAATTAAACAATAACCGCAGGCTATCCCAAGTACGGCTAAAAAAATTAGAGTAATCTACAGTCTCCAACGCCACAAGCGGATGTTCAGCTATTGGCACCCCATCAAGTGTAAACTTGACCACACCCACTTTTTGTCCTGTGCTTATCGGAGCAATCAGAGGTTGCTTATACTCCATAGTAGCTTTTAACTTATCAGTTTTCCCCTTGGGCAGTGAAAAATAAAGGTCACGGTTGAACCCTGTCTTAAGTATGTCACGCTCGCCCTTCCATAACTGAATAGAAGTCACCTCTTGTTTCTTCCGATACAGTCGCACGGTATCGTAGAATTGGAAACCGTAGTTCAATAGGCGTTGGCTTTCCATAGTACGAGCGCTGTCAGAGGTGGCACCTAGCACTATTGAAATCAATCTCCGCTCATTTCGTCTTGCTGAAGTAACGAGGCAATAACCTGCAGCTTGAGTATATCCAGTCTTAAGACCATCTACATTTGGATCAATCCATAAGAGTCGATTTCGATTGGTTTGTGAAATCTTATTGTATGTATATTCCCGCAGAGAATAAAGTGGGTAATACTTCGGAAAACTACGGATCACATCTGCCGCTAGCAAGGCCAAATCATGAGCAGTGCTATAATTATCCGGATGCGGTAAGCCGGTAGAATTAGCAAAATGAGTGTTTTTCATTCCCAAATTCTCGGCCTCTTTGTTCATCATTTGTGCGAAGTTTTCCTCCGACCCAGCGATGGCTTCCGCCAACGCTATACTGGCGTCGTTACCAGACTGCACAATCAGTCCGCGCACTAATTCACCTACTGTTACTGACTTGCTAGGTTCAATGAACATGCGTGAACCATGTGCGTGCCAGGCATTCTCTGAAACGGGTACAGTCTGGGTCAGGGTAATACGCTTCTGCTTGAGGGCTGAAAAAATGACATGTGCTGTCATCATCTTGGCGAGCGATGCAGGTTCAACACGTTCATGGACATTCTGACCGACTAAAGTCTGCCCACTTTGGAAGTCAGTAAGAATATAAGCTTTGGCGGCTAGGGATAGAACGGGTTGCGACTGAACTTGATAAGTAGACTCCCGAGCGATCACGAAAGATGAAGCAAGAATCAGCACAAACAAGAGTGAATGTTTCATTAGAAATTGAACAAAATCGTTGTCTATTATTATACCTGAGGTAGTTAGGATGTCTTGATTTCAGTAGGAAGATAGTCTTCTCGAGAGATGGTACAGAACCCGTTACCACCTTTTATTACTTTTATAACACGACAGAACCATGGACGAAGATAACAAGGAAATTCAAACTACTGGGTCTATTGCTATTTACTAAGACACATATTGAATCCATCATTCCAGCCCATACGATATTGATTGTCTTTAGAAAAGCGGTGCTTATTCTTAAATCCATAAGAAGTCTTCTTGGCAGTTTCACAGCCATCAATATAACCATCTTTGAAAGCAGAAGGGTAACCGGCAAGGTTATAAGTAGGACGCGTACTTGCCGGCAGCGGCTCTGAAGGCCGCGATCTCTGTCTAAAATCTTTCGTTGCACAACCTGTGTACATCAAAACTAGAAGAACTACTACAATCAAGCGCATCGTCACCACCTGTGATGTTACCGATGATACCCTAAGAGCCCCTCGGAAAATATCATAATTAACTTGCATGTTGATCAGCCAAAACCTATGCGCCATTATCTACAGAGTACGAGTGCTCCCAAAACCAATCCTATCAACGATAAACCTGCATTGATTCGCAAGATAAGGTGGCTAAACAATAGCATAATTAAAACTTACAATCAGTAATAGTTACTGACATTTAAATTATCGTA
>SMXG01000048.1 GCA_004356775.1 Betaproteobacteria bacterium
CGCCACCGTAAGCTACCAGGGTACGCTTAACTTTAACGGCGTGGATACCTTAACGATGGTCTCGATCGATAGTGCGGGCGTGCCACTATCGGATACCGATGCGGTGACAATTAACGTGACCGCAGTCAACGATGCCCCAGTCGAACAACGTCGTTTCTTCGAACCACGTATGTTCTTGAATACCGATTCAATTAATACGGCTATATTTAGATGGCTAGTCGCTAACGAGCCGACGTCACCTGTTTTGACCGCTATCCATAACCTTCGCAACCAGACTATCCTAAATTCAGGGCTAGGTGTATTTCAAACGGATAGTGTTACTAGGGCTGAGCTGATTGCTGGAAAGGGTTCTGATATAAAAGTTGAGTCTGGTTCAAACAGTGAAAATGCTATTACTAGGCTAATTGAGCGTAATAGTAACCCATTAGGTATCGGTATAAACCAGTCTCATTCCGATACCCCAACCTATGTGCAAAATGCTGTGAGGCATTTAGATTTAAAGACATCTTCAGCATCAGTGCAACAAGTGGTTAAGGAATCGCAGCTAGAGTCGGTGGTACGTGGAATACGTGTGGACTCTGCTGACAATACCGCGATTCCAGTAGTAACCAACATAATTGATCCATTCGCACCATTTATTCCATTTGCAACTGATAAAGGATTGGCTGATTCTGAGCAACAAGTAAGTGGAGAAGATACCCAAAATGAATCCACTATAAAACCAATTGCTACTGAGAAACCAGTGAGTGAGACCGATGCTCAAAGTGAAAATCCTCAGTTGACTACAGACGAGTCTCAGACTAAGAGGAGTCATATTGTAGACCCGGAACCAATCACTAATTTGAATCAAAAAGATGACACAGAAAAAAATCTAGGTGAGAAAGTGGCTGCCAAAAGCTTTAGTAGCCAGATACAACGTATGGTTACCAATACGCGCGCACCTTCAAGTGGTACGCCAAATGGTGAATAGAGGGACGGACGCTTGGCATTCTATTAATTCAAATTCTAAAAGAGATGACGTATTGAATGATTTGGTTACAAGGAAAGCTCCTAAGAAGGTTCTTGTTGGAATTGGTTTAGTGTTGCCGCTACTACTATTTTCAGGGTGCGCTATTATACCTAAGCCAATTACTCAAGATGAGGTAAGGAACCGGATCGCTGAAGATACCGCAGGCATGTATCTAAACCAAGAGCCCATTAATGGGCCAGTTTCGGTTGAGGAGGCCATAGCACGCACACTAAAGTATAACCTTGATTACCGATTGAAGCAGATGGAATCTGCGCTTGAATTAGGCCTCACGGGATTTGCCAGCTATGACATGCTACCTAGGCTACTTACCTCAGCAGGTTATCGTTCGCGTCTTAACGAACCGGGTGGTACATCTATAGGTATTATAGATAATCAGATTTCATTGCGGCCATCTAGAGCAACACAAAAAAATCATGCACAAGCGGCTGCCGAGTTTTCCTGGAACTTGCTCGACTTTGGTGTTTCCTATTATCGAGCACGTCAGCAAGCAAATAAATTCCTAATTGCCGAAGAGCGACGTCGTAAAGTTGTTCAAAACATGGTGCAAGATGTGCGCACTTCCTTCTGGCGTGCATTGGGTGCGCAGCGGCTCGCTAAGCAAACAAAGGAGATTCTTAACCAGGCCAATCTAGCTTTAGCTCGTTCACGTGAAGCTGAAGTGCAGCGTCTTATTCCACCAGCACTCGCTCTAAACTATCAACGAGCTCTATTGGATGCAATCTCTTTGTTAAACTTGCGTAGACAAGATTTGGAGATTGCCAAGCGAGAGCTGGCTGCTCTAATGAATGTTGAACCAGGAGTAGATTTCATTTTGGAAGAAGCGGACGAAGCTAAACTACCTGCACCGCCAACTGATATCCGTAAGCTGGAAGAGTTGGCATTACTACAGCGCTCAGAGTTGCGTGAAGAGGACTCCAGGAAGCGTATTACCGCAGATGAAACACGCAAACAATTGCTTAGTATGTTGCCATCCGTAAGCTTTGACTATGGGTTTAATTTTGATTCCAATAATCTTCTTTATAACAATAGTTGGTTCCAAGGTGGTGTTCGAATATCCTGGAATTTGATGCGCATTGCAGCCATTCCTTCGCTCCTTAAAGCACAAGAGGGACAAGTCGAAGTCGATCGTTCAAGAAGGATGGCATTGTCCATGGCGATTATGACACAATTGCGTGTAGGTGCAGAGCGATATCGTTTAGCAATAATAGATTTCAAACTGGCAGATATCGGTTTTCAAGTAGATCAGCGTTTAGCTGCCAATATGCGCGCCTCTGTTACAGCCAAACTGAATAGTGAATTAGAAGCAATCAGAATCAATGCACGCGCAGTATTGGGTGCCTACCAGCGAGCTAATGCCTACGCTAATGCACAGATTGCCTTTGGGCGTCTCTACAATACACTGGGCTTTGATCCACTACCCGATAATTTTGATGATGATACTCTGGAAAAATTAACTGAGCGTATTCGTGAGCACCTTCAAACAACCGAAGAAGATACGCTTAGAATGACATCTAATTTATTTGGCCATTTACCAACACTTTCGATCACATTTGTAGGGGTTGAGGATCCGGTCTTGCAAGTTCGCATGAAAGCACAAGTGGCTGCATTATTAGCACGTCATCAGATTGATTTGGATGCAGAGAATGGTGTTCCCCTCATACTCACAATGCAACGTATCCCGAGTGACGAGATCGAGACGACTATCTGGACTCTAGAACTAGAAGGCGGTAGCGATACGAACAAAAAACCAGCAAAATTCGTAACTACATTACCAAGTAACTCGCGTGCCTCAGCATATGAAAGCGCATTAATTGCGGCAGTAACTTCTGTGCTCCCTGAGCTCCGCTCATGGCTGGCAGAGTTAGCAAAGGAGGATAAATGATATATTGGCTTACTGGTAGCTTGGTAGTCCTGGCTCTAGTGACCTTTTTGTTTAAGCCTGAATCTACTCAATCCACTGATGTGGATGTAAAAAAGGTTGTCAACAGCAAAAAGGTTATCACTACAAGTGATACTAATAATCTAGCTCCATCACTTAATGCATCTTCGGAAAAAAGACAGGCTGGTGGAGGCCTTAAAACTACAGATTCTGACACTATAAATGTGGGAACTCTAGTTGATTCTAAATTTGTTGGAGATAGTATTTACGGAAATCGAGCAAAAAAAACGAGCGCTGTTGGAACTGAAACAGTGCGAGTTTTACTTATACCTGACCAAGAGACAACTGTTTCTCGGTCAGGCTCCAGCCTGGCGGCTGCACGAATCAACAAATTGAATGTAACCCTAGGCAGCACGTTTAGTGCTGGTAAAACACTAATCACCTTTAATTGTAATGTGCCACGGGCACGACTGGATATGGTTGAAGCGGAATTGTCAGGTGCTATAGAGACGCACACAGCTAAGCTGAGAATGCAGGGTTTGGAACAGGCGGGTGATGTCGAGGTCGCTTTGGCAGCAAGTGTTGTAGCTAAAGCTCGTGCAGAGGTTAAATTAGGAGAATTACAAATAAGCTATTGTTCGATCACAGCGCCTTGGGATGGTCGTGTTGCAAAAGTTTACGTACGTAACCATATGACCGTTACACCTGGGCAGCCGATGCTTGATTTGGTAAAGTCTGGCCCGTTAAGACTGAGGGCAAATATGCCGTCCAGGTTACTGAGTCAACTTAAGGTTGGCTCGGAGTTTGAAGTAACAATCGATGAGACTGGGGAAACATACCAAGCAATTGTGATAGCCATCAACAGTCGTGTTGATGCTGTAAGTCAGACAGTTGAGATTGAAGGTTTGATGACCCAAAGTTTTCATGGACTACTCGCAGGAATGAGTGGTACAGCAATAATGCCTGAAATGTAGTAACTTGATGGCCACCTCAATTCACTTCATAGTGATATTTATACTGCACGATGAGTAATATCAACGAAACTACTAAGCAGCCTTCATTAGATGCACTTCTCAACTTAGATTTACGTTCTGTAAAAGCTGTCAATCCGGCAGATCTGGCTTTCATTATAGTTAATGAAACAATAACCTTGGTGTCGTATCGGCAGGCAGCGTTCTTTACAATATCAGCTGATGGAAAGTTTGAGTTTACCACCGCATCAGGTTTGGTGAGCGTGGCAGAAGATTCTCCCTACGCTATATGGATTAGCAGTTTCGTTAAAACTTTCCCAAGAATACTTCCAAAAGAAGCTGGTTGTCATAAGCTTGATTTTTCAGAAGTACCAGAAGAATTTAAAGATGGTTGGGAGGAGTGGTTGCCCGAGCATTTACTTATAGCACAGTTGTTTGACCAAACTGGCACGCAACTAGGGATGGTGATGTATGCCAGAGAAGAGCCGTGGCTTCCCGATGAACTTGAGAAGTTGGAACGCATACATCAAATCTATGGATCTTGTCTTGGGTTTTTAAGCAAAGTAAAGATTGATTTTATTACAAGAATACGTGGATGGATGCGTAAGGCAGTAAGTTACTGGGTAGTGATTGCTATTTTTGTAGGTTTGTCTATCCCTATTCGTTTGTCTGTTTTAGCCCCAGGTGAGGTTGTCGCTTTAAATTCATTTGCTGTTGCGGCCCCACATGACGGTGTAATCAGTGCAGTTCATGTGCAACCAAACTCAGTAGTTAAAGTTGGAGATTTATTGTTCTCATTAGATAACACCACTGTAACTAGCAGGTTGGATATAGCAGAAAAGGCATTGTCAATTGCGCGCACGGATGCTTTAAGTGCGCAACAGCGAGCGTTTAACGATCTAAAAAGTAAAGGTGAGATTGCCTCCGCGATAGGTCGTGTTCGCGAGAAAGAGTCTGAGCTAGCATTAGTAAAAGCTTTAATGGCGCGAATAGAAGTGAGAGCTGAGCGTGATGGTATCGCGATCTTTGGTGATCCAAATGATTGGATAGGAAAGCCTGTGCAAACTGGTGAACGCGTGATGCAACTGGCGAATCCGCGTGACGCAGGTATACTGGTATGGCTACCAGTACACGAAGCATTGAACTTAGATATCGGCGCACCGATGCGCTTATTCTTGCATATTGATCCACTTAATCCATTGTCTGCATTATTATTGCAAACCAGTTTTCGTCCTGTGTTGAGTCCAGAAGGTGTATCTGCGTATCGAATAAAAGGGGAATTTGAGAAAGACGTGGAGAAGCCGCGTATCGGCCTGCGAGGCACTGTACGTATCTCTGGAAAGTGGGCTACTTTGGGGTATTATTTTTTTCGAAGACCAATAACTGCAATACGTGAATGGACTGGCTTATGAGTTCATCCATGCATCCGGAGTCGAATAGACAAATTTTTCTTCCCCCACTGCGTGAGGAGCTTAAATTGCTTCCCGCAGCACCAAATAAAGATGGATCGTTAGCCTGGATGGTGCAAGATCCCATTAATAATAGTTTCTTTCGTATTGGGTGGCTTGATTTTGAGATGTTATTGCGCTGGACTTACGGCTCGCCAGAGAAAATTGTGGATTCGGTTAATAACGAAACCACATTAGATATTGAGGTCACAGATGTCAATGATTTAAAGCTTTTCTTGGAGCAAAATAGTTTGCTCCAAGCGAGCAGTCAGGAAGCTGTTGATCAGCTTAGGCAGCGTGCTAAAGAACTGAATAAAGGTTTTCTCAATTGGATACTGCACCACTATCTTTTTTTTCGCATTCCTCTCTTTCGTCCGCAAGTTTGGTTAGCAAGCCTAATGCCCTGGGTTGGTTGGATATTCACTCGTACTACTTTCATTGTTGTTACCTCTCTTACCCTGATCGGAATTTTTCTAGTTATACGGCAATGGGAAACGTTCTCTAGTACTTTTGTTGATCAGCTTACTTGGTCAGGTTTGCTAGGGTATACAGTAGCACTAGTTTTTGCGAAAACTCTGCATGAAATGGGGCATGCACTAACTGCGACTCGTTATGGAGTAAGAGTAGCGCACATGGGTGTGGCATTGTTAGTAATGTTACCTATGATGTATACCGATACCAGTGAAAGCTGGAAACTAAGTAACCCACGACAGCGTTTGGCAGTTGCAAGCGCCGGAATTATCACAGAGCTAGCTTTAGCAGGTTTGGCCACATTGGCGTGGAGTCTGTCACCAGATGGGTCCATCAAAAGTGCATTATTTTTTCTGGCAACGACAAGTTGGTTGCTTACGTTATTAGTGAATGTAAGCCCATTTTTGCGCTTTGATGGCTACTTTATCCTGATGGATGCAATAGACTTCCCAAATTTGCACCAGAGATCTGGTGCATTTGCTCGCATTTGGCTTAGACGTGTTTTGCTTGGTTTTAATGATTCCTGGCCTGAAGATATTCAGGGTAATGGCAAGACCTTTTTAATTGTATTTGCATTCATGACGTGGTTGTACCGACTGGTAGTATTTCTTGGCCTTGCAGTATTGGTTTATTACATTTTCTTTAAGGTTTTGGGTATTATTCTCATGGTGGTGGAGCTGGTTTGGTTTATTTGGCGACCTATACGGTCCGAACTAAGTATATGGCGTGAAAGAAAGTCGGAAATTAAAACTAGTCGTGTGTGGATGGCCTATGTGCTACTTGGGATTATTCTGGTGGTGGTGCTTGTACCATGGCATACGGCAATTAGTGGGCCGGGCTGGGTGCATCCAGAGCGTTTTCATGTACTGTATTCGCCTTTACCCGGTCGACTAGTTAGATTGCCAGAAAGTCACAATGTAACTAGTGGACAACCATTGTTTATCCTAGAGTCTCCAGACTTGCAGTTGTCTGCAGCGCGAGCAAGGTGGCTCGCTCAAGCTCGTGCTAACGAATTGGTTGGTTTAATGGGAATACCAGGCGGCGAGGCGCGCAGAGAGCAAGTTCGAGCGCAGCAAGAAAAATATATTGCTGAAGAAAAACTTTTTCTGGACGAGCAGTCGCGATTAAAAATATTAGCACCATTTTCTGGGACGATTGTAGATTTGGACTATGAACTTGCACCCGGTGTGTGGATTAAACCTAGTCAACCTTTGGCTACTTTAGTAGATTATTCGCAATGGGTGGTTGACGCGTACATTAACGAGGAGGATATTTATCGAGTAAGTGTAGGTGACAAAGCACAGGTATACAGGCCTCTAAGGCTGGGTGTGCTTCAAGGACAAGTCATTGAGATTGACACTACCCGGACGACAGTACTTCCGCATTACAGTTTAAATGCAAAGTCAGGAGGTGACATTGTTACTCTGGATAATGAGAAAAATGTCCCTCGACATGCAATATATCGCGTACGTGTGAAGTTAGACAGGCCTCCACCTGAGAGCCACCAAATGAAAACTGGAAATGTAGTAATTAGTGGTGAGGCTAAAGCATGGCTACCAACCGTCCTTAAGCGAATTGGTGCTGTAGTAGTTCGAGAGAGTGGCTTCTAGTTTGTTTATCATGATAGCGTTGGGTTTAGTCTTCAACATAACAAGCTTGGATCTCTACTATGTTTTGATAGAAGTACCACACAGAGGCAGTTATGATTTTGGTCAGAGACTGTGGTAGGTTGACCCTACGTACTGTCGAGTATAAAGTTAGTCATGGGGCGACGAAATTCCCATCCTTGCCTTGTGTTTTTTGTAAATTCCAGAGGCTAAGGTTTAAATTATCATGAAATCATTAGTTACTGGTGCAAATGGTTTTGTCGGTTCAGCGGTCACACGTTGTTTGTTGGCTGCTGGTCACGAAGTACGGTGTCTAATCAGACCGGAAAGTGACCGGCGTAACCTTGATGGGTTGCCCGTTGAAATTTCAGAAGGTGATTTACGTGATATCGCATCATTGAAGCGTGCAATCTCCAATTGTGAAAATTTGTTTCACCTTGCTGCAGATTATCGTCTTTGGGTGCCGAATCCGGAGACCATGTATGATATTAATGTCAAAGGGACTCAGGCACTGATACTTGCTGCGGCCGAAGCTGGCATGAGTCGTATTATATATACCAGCAGTGTAGCTACTTTGGGATTAAATTATGATGGTAACCCAGCAAATGAAGAGACCCCCTCCAGCCTTGACGCAATGATTGGGCACTATAAGCGTTCAAAATTCATCGCAGAACAGGTAGTCCGGCATCTCACCAACAAACATAAGCTACCTTTAGTTATTGTCAATCCTTCTACTCCCATAGGGCCACGTGATATCAAGCCAACGCCTACAGGGCGAATAGTGGTTGATACGCTTCGTGGCCGGATGCCAGCTTACATGAATACTGGCCTGAACATTGCGCATGTCGATGATATTGCACAGGGCCACCTGCTGGCATATATGCATGGGAGACCAGGAGAGCGTTATATTCTGGGAGGCGAGAACATGAATTTATTGCAAATTTTGCAGACAATAGACGAGATTGTCGTAAAAAAGATAAAACGAATAAATATTCCAGTGACGTTGATTTTCCCCATAGCTTGGATAATGGAGAAGATTGCGATTATTACGAATGTTGAACCCCGTGTGTCAATAGACAGTATTCGTATGGCGCAGAAAAAGATGTTTTTCTCTAGTGAAAAAGCTATACGTGAGCTAGGCTACCAATATCGATCTTCAACAGAGGCGATTAAAGATGCGATAACTTGGTTCCAGAATAATGGTTACTGCGGTAGATATATAAATTCACCCGCTAGAAAAAATTCCCTAGTGTAAATCTTACCTACCAAAATCCAGAATGCATATTTTATTATTGGGTCAGCGCAACAAGGGTTCATTCTGTGAAAGTGTTTGCACACTGCTATCGTGCAAATTTTCGTAACACAACCATCAGTTCATCAATTGCTACATTACCTTTTCCAGACTTGATTGCACCTTGCATGCAGCCGTGAGTATGATTTTCTAGCAGTCGCATGGCAACGGCATCAAGCGCAGATTGCAGCGCAGATACTTGGTTTAAGACGTCAACGCAATAACGATCTTCCGCTATCATTTTGGTGACACCGCGTACCTGTCCCTCAATACGGTTGAGTCGCTTTATCAGTGCATCTTTGTTTGGCTGCACCACAGTCTTAGGTGTGTTGCATGGTTTTTTTTTAGATAATGACTTCAAAACCCGCTCCTACGATTGCTTCTTTGAAATGATTTTCATTAGTTTTTTTGGCATCGTATTGGATTGTGGCCTGTTTGTCTTCTAGCGAAACATCTGTACTACTTACTCCGGAAATTTCCTCCAGTACGTTTTTTACACTCCTGACACAACCCATGCAGGTCATGCCTTTGATATTCACTATAGTTTGCATTTTATATACTTCATTGATAAAAGATTTGTGTTTCAAGAACCTGCCTGCCACCGTTTCAACAACAAAGAGTTGCCTACTACCGACACTGAGCTCATCGCCATTGCTGCGGCCGCAATCATCGGATTGAGTAATCCCATTGCCGCAAGAGGTATGCCAAGTACGTTGTAGATGAAAGCAAAAAATAGATTCTGACGGACTTTACTAAGCGTTCTGTGGGAGAGAGAAATCGCATCAGCTACACTCATCAGGTCATCGCGTACTAGGGTGATGTCGGCGGCTTCAATCGCCACATCAGAGCCAGAACCTATGGCGAAACTCACGTTAGCTGCTGCCAGCGCTGGAGCATCATTTATGCCATCTCCCACCATAGCGGTAAACTTACCACTAGCTTTCATTCTTTCCACTTCAGCGGCCTTATCTTGTGGCAGTACTTCGGCGCGGTAACTGGTAATTCCTACCTGCTCGGCAATAGCGTAGGCAGTAGCGGGGTTGTCACCTGTGAGCATCATCACTTCGATTCCCATGGATTGCAAACGCTCTACCGCCTGTTTGGAAGTACTCCGCAGTTGGTCGGCAATTGCGAGGTATCCAAGGACTTCAAGTTTGCCGCTGAACATTTTGGCAACACCGATGACGGTTTTACCTTCAGCTTGAAGTGTGGCTATACGATCGCTATCAATTACGGCACCGCGATTAATTAAAAATTTTGTTGCACCGAGCATAAACTCAGTTCCATCAATGCGAGCAATGATTCCGTTGCCAGTGACGGCGATAAAATCACTGACTGTTTGCGGTCTAATATTCATGCCCTCGGCACGTTCTAATACTGCTTTGGCAAAAGGATGTTCCGAACTCTGTTCCAAGGTAGCGGCAACCTGCATTAAAACATGCTCAGCAATCGATCCTGCAGGAACAATATTGGTAACCACTGGCTTACCTTCTGTGAGGGTACCAGTCTTGTCCACAATAAGTGTCTGGATTTTTTCTGCCTGTTCCAGTGCGGCAGCATTTTTAATCAGTACGCCGACTTGCGCGCCGCGCCCTGTTCCGACCATGATTGCTGTTGGTGTAGCTAGCCCTAGCGCGCAGGGGCAAGCAATTACCAATACTGTTACGGCGTTAATAAGTGCCAGAACGAAATCGTCGACAAACCACCAAGTCAGTATCAGAGTCAGAGCGCTAATAGCTACCACTACAGGCACAAATATGCCAGAAATTGTATCGGCCATTCTCTGGATTGGCGCTTTGGAACCCTGCGCTTCTTCTACTAGGCGGATGATGGCCGCAAGTTGGGTATACGTGCCAACACTGGTGGCACGGCATTTGAGCAGGCCTTGTTGGTTCATGGTTGCGGCGTAAACTTTTGTGCCAACCGGTTTGGGAACTGGCAGGCTCTCGCCGGTCAGCATTGATTCGTTTACACTGGACGAACCCTCGATGACGATACCATCTACTGGCAGATTTTCACCCGGGCGTACGATAAAAATATCATTTATCTTAAGGGTGTTTGCGTCTACCTCAATGATCTCACCATCATGCTCCACCCGTGCAGTTTTGGGTTGTAGTCCGATAAGTTTTTCAATGGCCGCTGAAGTTTTACCTTTGGCACGAGCCTCCATTAGCTTGCCCAGCAAAACCAGAGTGATGATGGCTGCGCCTGACTCAAAATAAACATGTTGATTTAGCACCAACAATGTTACAACCGCACTAAAAAAATATGCCATGCTAGTGCCAAGTGCAACCAAAACATCCATGTTTGCGCTGCCTCCGCGAATCGCGTGCCATGCGCCTGTATAGAAGCGCATACCAATCCAAAATTGTACAGGAGTTGCCAGTAACCACTGCAGCCAGCGCGGTAGCAACTCGGCATTTGTGTCCGAAAAAATAGCAACCATATGTAGCATTAATGGTAGGGTAAGGGCAGCAGAAATCCAAAACATACGAAGTTCTGCCTGGTAGGCAACAAGTCGTCGTGCTTTTTCTTCAGCACGGTTGGCTTCGTTGATCTCAGTCGCGCTATAGCCTTCTTTGACAACGGCAGCAATCAGATCACTCACCGTTGTAAATCCAGGGTTGAAGCTAGCGTGGACTTTTTCTGAGGCTAGATTGACAGTGGCCGCAACCCCAGGAAGATTGTTCAACGCCCTCTTAATACGCCTGCTACATGCTGTACAGGTCATCCCATTAATTTGTAGTTGTACCGATTGGGAAACAACATGAAATCCAGCTTTTTCAATAGAGCGAACCAGATTGTCAGGTATGGTCTGGGTATCATCGAATTTGATTCGTGCTTTCTCGTTAGCCAGATTAACTACTGCATGTACACCTGGCAGTTTATTTAGATTCTTTTCTATACGTATTGCACAGGACGCACAAGTCATGCCCTCGATAGGTAGTTCGATTTGTTTAAGATTGGGAGAGTTCAAAATAATTCCTAGTTACCAACAAAATAACAATATACCCCTATGGGGTATAAGTCAATATGTCTTAATTTGGTACTGAGAAAATAGCTTTAGGAAAATACGTTTAAGTAAGTCTAGAACTACTTTAGCGTAATAGGTTAATTTTCCTGCCGCAATTGAGGGAACAGGATCACGTCACGAATACTGGGGCTATCGGTAAGCAGCATAACTAATCGATCTATGCCGATACCTTCACCCGCAGTAGGGGGGAGGCCATGTTCTAGTGCACGAATATAATCGGCGTCGTAGTGCGTAGCCTCTGTATCACCCGCTTCCTTGGCATGCGCTTGCTCCAGGAAGCGTACTGCCTGATCTTCCGGATCGTTCAATTCGGAAAAGCCATTGGCGATTTCGCGACCGGCAATGTAGAGCTCGAAGCGGTCAGTTATTTCTGGATTGTTGTCATTACGGCGCGCTAGGGGAGAGACATCTGTCGGATAATCAATGATAAAAATCGGATCGATTAGTAAGTGTTCAGTGGTTTCGCTAAATAGATAAAGCTGTAATCCACCAATCCCTTCTTCCGGTTTGTGAATAATATTGAGTGACCGTAATTTGTTGATCAAAAATGTGCGGTCGTTGAGCTGTACATCAGTATATTCTGGTTGAAACTTTTGGATCGCTTTATTGATAGATAGTCGCAAGAACGGATACGCAAGATCAATTTCGTGTCCCTGATAAGAAATTTTGGTTGTGCCCAGTATTTTCACCGCTATTTCACGAAGCATAGTTTCAGTGAGGTCCATCAAATATGTGTGGTCTTGGTAGGCTTCGTAAAATTCTAGCATGGTAAACTCAGGATTATGCCGGATGGAAATTCCTTCGTTTCTGAAACTGCGGTTTATTTCAAAAACCTTTTCCATTCCCCCTACCACTAGGCGCTTTAAATAAAGCTCTGGTGCAATGCGTAAATAAAGGTCCATGTCTAGCGCATTGTGATGGGTGGCAAAAGGCCGTGCCGCCGCACCACCGGGGATAGGGTGCATCATCGGTGTCTCTACTTCCAGATAACCACGAGTGACAAAAAAATCACGTATAGACTGAATAATCTTAGAGCGCGCGACAAATACCTTGCGTGTGTCCTCATTAGCAATTAGGTCAAGATAACGCTGACGATATTTCTGTTCCCGATCTGTCAGACCGTGGAACTTTTCTGGCAGAGGGCGCAATGATTTAGTTAATAGGCGAAGACTGGTGACACGCACAGAGAGTTCACCAGTTCTGGTTATGAACAGTGTTCCTTGCGCACCTAAAATATCACCTAAATCATAATGCTTGAATGTAGCATAAGTGGATTCACCAGTAATATCGTTGGTGACGTAAAGTTGAATATGTCCACTCATGTCTTGAATGGTTGCGAAGCTTGCTTTGCCCATGATACGTTTTAACATCATGCGTCCAGCTACTCGCACGATTATTGGATTTGCTTCTAGAATATCGTTAGATTGTTCATCATATTTTTTGTGGAGGTCTGATGCCAGGTCATTACGGCGGAAATCGTTTGGAAAGGCATTACCCGCCAGACGCAACGCAGCCAATTTGGCACGACGCTTCTCAATAATCTGATTGATGTCTTGTTGCGGCTTGTCTTCCTGTTCACTCATTTCCTGCCCTTAAAAACATATAAATCTCTTACTATATGTGGCGCAGATTATAGCGTGTGTGCCACACTCTGTGTCATCATCTTACCGAAACAAGTACGCATCAAATTATTTCTTACATTCCACGTGATGTTCGACTTATTGTATAGTTGAGTATATTTTTTTGCATACACAAAACATTAAACATATAAAATTGTTTTTAATCTTCAAAGTTGTTACTACCATACTGTTAATAGTAAGTATTAAACTAGTAGTGAATAGCGTAGATAGCATACTGGAGAGCAACAGTACTCTAATCAATCAGTCAATTCTATGAAAAATTTACAGAAATCAGACCTGGCCGAGTTAAAACAAAAATTGCCCACTGAACAGTTTATCGTCACACAGCAAAACGCTACGGAGCGGCCTTTCCAGAACGCATATTGGAACAATTATAAGCCAGGACTTTACGTAGATGTGGTATCGGGTGAGCCGCTTTTTAGCTCGCTGGATAAGTTTGATTCCGGTACTGGCTGGCCGAGTTTTATGCGCCCAGTTAATCGTAGTGGAATTGTAGAGAAGCAAGATCGCAAATATGGTATGGCGCGGACAGAAGTGCGCTCGAGGCAAGCCGATTCGCACCTGGGACACGTGTTTGATGATGGCCCAGAGCCGACGTGGAAGCGCTACTGTATTAACTCGGCATCTTTACGATTTATCCCGGTAGAGAGGATAAGTGAGGAAGGTTACGGAGCTTATTTGGATACGTTTATAAAAGCAGACTTAGTTAAAGCGAGTATGGGTAATTTGAAGGAATGAACCTAAACATTGTGTAAAATATCTTGGCTCTTGCTCCCTAAAGTCGAGGATAACCGAGAGAAAAAAACGGTGTAATAATAGTAACATCATCTTTTTCTGACTGAGGATCAGACACCCTGTTTCAAACTTGCCAGGATAAATTCATCCAACCCACCATCGAGTACTCCTTGAGTATTGCCGATCTCTATACCTGTGCGTAGATCCTTGATACGAGACTGGTCCAGTACATAAGAACGTATCTGATGTCCCCAGCTGATGTCAGTTTTGGAGTCTTCCATCTCTTGTTTTTTGTCACTGCGTTTACGCAATTCTACTTCGTATAGGCGCGACTTTAGCATTGCCATTGCTTCTGCACGGTTACGGTGCTGAGATCTGTCATTCTGGCATCGCACTACAATACCGGAGGGATTATGAGTAATGCGGATAGCCGAATCTGTTTTGTTGATGTGTTGTCCACCTGCACCGGAAGCACGATAAGTATCAATGCGCAAATCTGCAGGATTGATTGCTATTTCGATTGTATTGTCCACTTCAGGATAGATAAATACACTGGCAAACGAGGTATGACGGCGATTACCGGAGTCAAATGGTGATTTACGTACTAGCCGGTGAATGCCACTTTCGGTGCGCAGATAGCCGTAGGCGTAATCACCAGATATTTTGAGAGAAGCACTCTTAATACCCGTGACCTCACCGGAAGATTCCTCTAGTACTTCTGCTTTATAACCACGTCGTTCGCAATAGCGCAGATACATGCGTTCTAGCATCGCCGCCCAATCCTGCGCTTCTGTGCCGCCAGAACCAGATTGAATTTCCAAGAAGCAGTTATTGGAATCCATCGGATTGGAAAACATGCGGCAAAACTCCATGTCTGCTACGGTTATTTCCAGTTTCCCCACATCCCTGCAGATGCTTTCTAGCATATTATTGTCATCTTCTTCTCTTGCCATTTGGAACAGATCACTGGCATCTTGCAATTGCTGTCCAATCGCTTTTAAAGTAAAGATAATGTCTTCCAGAATTTTCTTTTCGCGTCCCCATTCCTGAGCGCGTTTACTATCACCCCAAATTGCGGGATCCTCTGCCAGCCGAGAGAGTTCGTTCAGACGTGTTTGCTTGGCGTCAAAGTCAAAGATACCTCCGCAACTCTATTGCTCGATTATTGAGATCGGCGAGTTGGTTGGTAATAGCGTTAATTTGTTCTGCTTCCATATACGTTTTATCCAAAAATGCGAAAAATGTGGAATTATACAGTAAGCTAAATAAGCTGCATCTGCCACTATTACTTTGTATTCTACGATATGTTAAAAACCTGTTCCAAAGACTTGTCAGCAAGAAAGTCTATTTTTTCGTTACAATTGCAAAATGTCAAAATTCTTTGCATTAATTCCAGCGGCAGGTTCCGGTTTGCGCATGGAGAATAATCTACCCAAACAATATTTACCACTAGCTGGCAGGCCAATGATTTATCATGTTTTGCGTACACTGTGTCGTTCTCCAGGGATTGCTAGCGTGCTTGTTGTTCTTGCGCCTGGTGATAGTGAGTGGTTAAAACATGACTGGTCGGAATTTTTTGGCAAGTTAGTAGTGCTTGATTGTGGCGGCACAACTCGTGCCATGAGCATACTCAATGGTCTTAAAGCAGCACCGGATGAATTGTCCATCAGCGATGATGATTGGGTGCTAGTGCATGATGCAGCAAGGCCTTGTTTGAGTGAAGCGCAACTTGATAAGTTAATGAACGAACTTACTGACGATGCAGTGGGCGGGTTGCTAGCAGTTCCCTTGGCCGATACACTAAAACGAAGCGGTGCTAGCAATCGGGTTGAGCATACGGAATCTAGGAAAGGTTTGTGGCAGGCACAGACGCCGCAAATGTTTCGCTACAAGTTGCTGGTGGATGCCTTGAGCAGGCCTGGCAGCATGAGGATGACTGACGATGCTAGCGCAGTTGAGGCATTAGGTTTGCATCCTAAGTTGGTACTTAGCGACGCACGTAATTTAAAAATAACTTATCCACAGGACTTGATTTTGGCAGAACTGATACTACGAGCACAACAAAAAGGGGAGTATGGTGAGTGTGGTTAGAATTGGGCAAGGTTCTGATGTGCACCAGTTGATCGAAGGCCGTAAGCTTATCATTGGCGGCGTAACGATTCCTTATGATAAGGGTTTGCTCGGGCATTCCGACTCAGATGTGTTGTTGCATGCAATTTGCGACGCATTACTAGGTGCGGCTGCGCTTGGAGATATTGGCAGGCATTTTTCAGATGCTAATCCGCGCTACAAAAATATTGACAGTCGAGTTTTACTTCGGGAAGTCTCCCATTTATTGGGAGAAAATAACTACAAGCTGATCAATATTGATGCGACGATTATTGCACAGGCACCTAAAATGTCACCGCACATTCCAACCATGATTACTAACATTGCACATGACCTTGGGGTGCAGGCTAAGGATATCAACATCAAAGCCAAAACCACTGAACATCTTGGTCCGATAGGTCGGGGTGAGGGTATCGAGGCGGAGGCAGTATGCCTGATTATCAGAACAAAGAATGTGGACGGCTGAGACAAAGACAGACATCGGGAAGGTCTGTCCGTGTTTTCTTTGCGATATGGCCGAAATATACAGTGTGTCGGCAACTATGCGTTTTGTCAGAGAAGCTAGAATTAGTTTGCGGTGGACGAAGAACCAGAGCAGAAAGCATTCATCTCACACTGATTTTTCTGGGAGAAATGGGAACTAGCCAGTTGGATGCGCTATGCTTAGCAATTAATGCAGTAAAGGGGCGGGCTTTTAATTTTATTGTTGATGGAGTTTGCTACTGGAAATTCAACCGCGTAGTCTACGCAGGAGCAGGTGAGGTTCCACTGGAACTTTTTGATTTAGTGGGTTCTTTAAAGGAAACTTTGTCTGCCAATGGATTTCCGTTCGATCACAGAACTTTTACGCCACACATAACGCTGGTCAGAAAGGTTCGGCCCCATGTTTTACCTAAATTGTTGAAAAGTCTGGCGGAGCCGATTGTCTGGCCTGTAAGTGAGTGGATACTGGTGAAATCGGAACAGGCGAGTGACAGATCAGTTTATACCCCTATCGGACGCTGGCCCTTGGTATCCGACTCAAAGGTAAATGCAGTTTTCTAAATGCTTTGTCAGTTGTTTCTTGCTGGCCTTGGTGTAATCCTTTTCGAAGCTGTCGCTTACTAGAATCCTCACATGGCTGTCTAAGTTGCTGTTAATGAGTCCTATAAAGGGTGCGGAAGCAACTAGGATCAGACGCTGATAACTATTGGCAGTGCGTCCATGATCAAGTTCTTTGGCAAGCTGAAGAGCAAAGTGCTGGGCTTCGTTTTGTTTCGGATCAGTAGCGGGTATGAAGGAACCATGACCACTACCATGACCATTGTAGCGCCCAGGACGGTCTGAAACCAAGTCTTGAGCCTTTCCCCTGCTAGCGTTGTGTTCAAATTCCTTGAGTTTATGAAGCCCTTTTTTTGGTCCATAGTTTGCATAGAGATGTGCTGCGCTTGCGTTTGCGACAAGAATCCACGTAATGCTCATAGTATGCCCTCCATAAAATGATTATGTGGCGATATGGGCGGAGAAAACACCCTCACCATCAGCATATCACTGCTACAATTAAGTACACAGTAAATCCCACACAAAAATTCACTGAGAAGTAGATATCATTGAATTTACTAAAATTTTCGATATTTCTTAAATTCTCGCTACCTTGAAAATTCTTGCTTTCGATACCTCCTCTGAATACTGTTCGATTGCCATTTGGATAGATGGGGAAATTCTGAGCCGAAGGGTTTTTGCAGGACAGCGGCATTCCGAACTTCTCCTACCAATGTTGCAGGAATTACTAGCGCAGGCTGAATTGACGCTGGTGCAATTGGATGGCATCGCTTTCGGTGCCGGGCCCGGATCATTTACGGGATTACGCATTGCTTGTGGGGTAGCGCAGGGACTGGCTTTCGGCTCAAATCTACCAGTAATAGGTATCTCCACACTGGAAGCATTGGCACAGCAAGCTAGCAATAATAGCGTGATTACAGCGATCGATGCCAACATGGGCGAGATTTATCATGCTGCCTATGTAAAATCTGCGGACGATTGGCGACCGGTAAGCATACCAACTCTTTGTTTGCCACAGCATGTGCCGTTAGTACCAGGAAATAATTGGGTTGCTTGTGGCAGTGGCTTTGGTACATATGGTGAAGCCTTGCGTAGTCAGTACGGTAGTTGCATCACTCGTATCGAAAGTGATCTTAAACCGCACGCACGGGAGATGACACAATTAGCTGAAAAAGGTTTTGTGAAGGGACTTGGAATTGACCCGGTTGATGCTGCCCCAATTTATATTCGTAACAAGGTGGCTTTAAAGGAAAGCGAAAGATGAGTGCCCAGTTAAAGGAAATACCAGGAATCAGGCAAATGTTTGTGACAGATCTAGATGAGATTATAGTCATTGAACAGGAAGTTTTTCTTTTTCCCTGGACACGGGGCAATTTCGGAGATTCGATGAGTTCCGGATACCATTGCTATGTATTAGAGTTTGCCGGCCATATTTTTGGCTACGGTGTGATGACAATTGGCTCCGGTGAGGCTCATGTGCTTACGCTTAGCGTCGCCGCAGGATCGCAACGAGAAGGGTGGGGAGAGAAATTATTGCAGCACTTTATTTGTCTTGCCAAAGCACATCACGCACGATCTTTATTCCTAGAGGTACGTAAATCTAATCTTGGCGCTGCCGGGTTGTACGAGCGAATAGGTTTTAGAAAGATTGCAACTCGCACAGGCTATTATCCTGCGATGGGTGGGCGCGAGGATGCGATTGTTATGGAGTTGACGCTATGAGCGCTAGACGCGAAGAAGTTCTCAAGGAATTGGGATTGGTTCCATTGTGGCGTACTAGAGAGAATTATCGAGCTGGTAATATGACACTGGCATCTAACTCGCTTGTTGGTGCAACGAATGAGAGGCGTTTGCAAATTCTGCAGTTGGACTGGGCTCAGCTCAAGGCAAGTGTGGCCAACTGTACAGCCTGTTCATTGTGCCAGGCCCGCACCAAGACAGTGTTTGGCGTGGGTGATGAGAATGCCGATTGGTTGTGTGTAGGTGAGGCACCGGGTGTCGAGGAGGATGTCAAGGGCGAGCCTTTCGTTGGTCCGGCCGGAAAATTGCTGGACAACATGCTTGAGGCTATCAATCTGAAGCGTGGTAAGAATATTTATATTACCAATATCGTCAAATGTCGCCCTCCTGGTAATAGAAATCCAGACCCTAGTGAAGCGCAACAATGCGAGCCCTATCTTGCAAGGCAAATTGAACTGATCAAGCCAAAACTTATCCTTGCGCTGGGAAAAGTTGCAGCACAAAACCTCTTGAATACTGGTGCTACTATCGCTAGCTTGCGTTGTAAGTTGCATGAGTATTCGGGTATTCCTTTAATTGTCACATATCATCCGGCATATCTGTTGCGCATACAGCTCGACAAAGCAAAGGTATGGGAGGATTTATGTTTTGCCAGAAATACCATGCAGACAATGTTGTAGAACTATTCTTATGGCAGACTATTGGATTTTAGCGATATCCTCAAAGCTTTTTATGTGCCCCGATTAGATGTAAAGAATCTTCCCTGCTTTGGTTAAGAAAGTGCCATCGGCGTACCAGAGTCATGGTTACAGCTACGAATAAACCGAACATGATTATGACGGAGTAAACGTGTACTTCAAAACTTACCAACAAAGCATACACCGTTAACATGACCAGAATGCTCAAATTCTCATTAAAGTTTTGTACTGCGATAGAGTGGCCAGCACCCATCAGAATATGTCCACGATGTTGTAGCAGAGCGTTCATTGGTACCACGAAGAATCCAGCCAACCCACCAATAAGCATAAGTAAAACTATCGCGAACCACAAGTCGCGTACTATTATCATGGCCATTACTACGATACCCATAACGATACCAAGGGGGATCACTCTTAATGATTGTCTTAGGGATACTAACCGTGCAGCCATCACAGCACCTATCGCAATACCTACGGCGACTATGCCTTGCAGTTGTGCTGCTTTGTTTAGTGGATAGCCAAGGGCTATATCGGCCCATTTCAGCACAATAAATTGTAGTGTTGCACCTGCTCCCCAGAACAATGTTGTTACGGCGAGAGAAATCTGTCCTAGCTTGTCAGTCCACAGCAACTTGAAGCAATGCCCGAACTCATGTATCAGGAAAATCGGATTTTTATTGAGAACGCGGTGATCAACCCCAGTGTTAGGAATGTATAAATTGAAAATGGCAGCAATGCTATAAAAAACAGCAATAAGGAGAATAGATGCTTCAGGAGTAGTATCTACGCCAGTATCGATAAAGGGAAAATCAAATTCTAGAAATATAGTGGAAACCGCTGGCGTAATTAACACACCACCCAAAACCGTGCCAAGGATAATAGAGGTTACGGTTAGTCCCTCAATCCAGCCATTGGCAGCTACCAGTTTCTCCGGCGGCAACAGCTCTGTTAGTATGCCATATTTTGCGGGGGAGTAAGCGGCAGCGCCTAGCCCCACGAAAGCATATGCAGCGAGCGCGAGATACTGGTGTGAGGCCAAAAAAAGTAAACCGCAACCCGTAATCTTGATGGTGTTGCTGATGAACATCACACGTCCCTTAGGCATGGAGTCAGCAAATGCACCGACAAAAGGAGCAAGAATCACATAGAACAATACAAAGACAAATTTGAGCATAGGGGTGAGATACGCAGGAGCATGCAGATCTATCAGTAGTGCGATAGCAATAACCAACAACGCATTGTCTGCCAGCGACGAAAAGAACTGTGCCGCCATGATGGTATAGAAACCACGTTTCAAACTTTTACTCCCCGAATTGTTGTTAGGCGCTGAAGAATGCCATAGTTATCCATGCCTATTTTAGGTTGCAGTCTTATAACATGAAACAGCTTTGACGACCAATGCAACCGTCGTAATCCATTACTCAACTATTAAATTCTTGTTAAACGCTACCCTAGCAACAAGATTTGTGATTGAATGATACGCTAGACTTACAGTATGAATTTTACTTGTATGTTGAAAAGATAAGTGGTGAATACTTCTAAACACCGAACAAATGTCGCGACCCATCCGTGCCCTGATTGATCTTTCTGCGCTTGAACACAATCTTTCCGTAGTTCGTCGTCATGCTCCCCGCTTGCGAGTGATGGCAGTAATCAAAGCTAACGCCTACGGTCACGGATTGCTGCGTGCCGCCGAAGCGTTAAAGAGTGCAGATGGTTTTGCGATTCTGGAATTAGACGCCGCAATTCGTTTACGAGAATCCGGTTATCACCAGACTATCTTGTTAATTGAGGGATTTTTTTCAACAACGGAATTAGCGTTGCTGGAGCAATATCAATTATGTACTGTAATTCATCACAGTGAGCAGCTGGAGATGCTACCTGCTTACAGACGACCTGGAGGGCTGGATGTGTTTCTGAAGCTCAACACTGGTATGAACCGTCTGGGGTTTACTTCCGAACAATATCCTGCTGCACTGGAGTCACTGAAGACTAATTCCGCTGTTGGCCAAATTACATTGATGACACATTTTGCTTGCGCTGATGAGCCCAGCGGGGGGAGGGAGGTAGCAGGGCAACTACAATGTTTTAACGCCGCTACTGCAGGATGGAATTTGCCACGCTCATTAGCCAACTCTGCAGCTATTTTACGCTATCCTGAAACACATGCCGACTGGGTTCGTCCAGGCATCATGCTCTATGGTGCATCACCATTTTCTGATATAGCTGCTGGCGAACTGGATTTATGTCCAGTCATGACAGTCTCTAGCAGAATCATCGCGGTGCAGAATCTTCGTTCGGGAGATGGGATTGGATATGGCCACATTTTTCGTGCAGATCGGCCCATGCGTGTGGGTATCGTCGCTGGTGGTTATGCAGATGGGTATCCGCGGCATGCGCCTATTGGTACACCAGTATTAGTAGACGGTAGGCGTACCCGTATTCTTGGGCGTGTGTCTATGGATATGCTGCATGTGGATTTGAGTGGGATTGAGAGTGCAGGTGTGGGTAGTTCAGTAATACTTTGGGGGAAAGGGATGCCCGTAGACGAAGTAGCACAGTCAGCTGGTACGATCAGTTATGAGTTACTATGTTCGATAGCACCACGAATACGGATAGAGACGTAAGTGGAATATAATTTGAAAGAAGGCGGTCTTTTGACCGCCTTCTTTATCTTCAAAACCCCAGAATGTTGCGACTATTCGATCTTAGCTTCATCACGTAGTTCTTCGAGATAAGCTGCAAATTTACGCTCTAGCACACGCTGTTGTACCTTTAGTTTAACTTCTTTAAAGGGTGGTATTTTGAGGGGACGTATACCATCAAGTCGAATTATGTGCCAACCAAAGGAAGTTTTTACAGGTTGTTGAGTAATTTGGCCTTTCTTCAATTTGACTAGAGCCTCAGCAAAGGGTTGTGCATAGCTTCTGGCAGAGGTCCAGCCAAGTTCGCCGCCCTTATTTTTGGATCCGTCATCGATAGATTTATCCTTAGCAATCTGTCCAAATTTAGAGCCTTTCTTGATACGTGCAATAATGTCTTTTGCATCTTCCTCAGTGCTGACCAGGATGTGACGTGGATTGTATTCCTGATCACCCAACGTAGATGCGCTCACCGCTTCATATTCATTGCGTAGTTCTTTTTCGGTTACTTTGTTTTTCTCTATAAAATCAGCTTGAAGTGCCCTGATCAGGACAGACTGACGGGTAATATTAATCTGGGTTGCAACTTCTGGAAGTTTATCGAGTCCTTTTCTTATAGCCTCCTGAGTTAGTACCTCCTGCTTTATCAGGTCATCGCGCACAGCTTTTCTTGTCTCAGGAGTATCTTTTTGACCCTGAGCAGTGAGTCCCTTCATCACTGTTTCGAAGCGCGAATTTGGAATGACAACCCCATTTACTGTGACCAAAGGTGCTGCAGGCTGAGCATGAGCCGTGGTAAAAGCTGCTAGACCAGAAATGCCAAGTACTATTAAATGCGAAAATTTCATCAGGTGCATTGAACTTTCCTTTCAGTGAATTGAATCTAATAAAATTTCTTCGGGAGTATACGCCTTTATACTCAGTGCGTGAATATCCTTGTTCATCATTTCTCCTAGAGCGGCATATATCATCCTATGCCGGGCCATGGTTGATTTTTTGGAAAAATCGCACGATACGATGGTAAGAAAAAAATGACCACCACCATTCTTAGCCCCCTCGTGACCTTTATGTTTAGCGCTTTCATCCAAAATTTCAATTTTCTCAGGATTAAGGACGGCAAGTTTTTGCTTGATCGATTTGATTGTGCTCATATTGGCAAAACTTTCTTAAATGGTTTAATCGTTAGTTTCGCATACACGCCAGAAGTAGCATATGGATCAGCCTTAGCCCAAGTGCACGCTGCTTCCAGCGACATAAATTCCGCCACGATCAAGCTGCCAGAGAATCCAGCTGGGCCAGGGTCAAAACTATCAATCGCGGGGTATGGGCCAGCTAGGATAAGGCGCCCTTCCTCCTGTAAGACCTTGATGCGTTCCTGATGAGCAGGACGAGATGCCAAACGTTTTTCTAGGCTATTTGGAGTATCTTCACCATTTATCACGTAAAGCATCAAGTTTTATTGTCCTCATCCTCTGTTATAAATTTTCCCAGCATAAGGCCTTGTAATACTACAAACACTAACATTAGTCCTGTAGACCCAAATAGTTTGAAATTTACCCAGATATCAGTGGGGTAGTTAAAAGCCACATAGAGATTAATCATGCCCATTAATGCAAAGAATGTTGCCCAACTAAGATTCAAGTTGTTCCATATTCCTTCTGGCAGCGAGATTTTCTTTTCCAACATGGCACGGATTAGATTTTTCTTAAATACAGCTTGCGAAACGAGCAGTGTACTAGTGAACACCCAATATAGTACAGTTGGCTTCCATTTGATAAAGGTTTCATCTTGTAGTATCAGTGTTGCGCTACCGAAGATGACAATGATTATGAGGCTCACCCACTGCACTTTTTCTACCTTGCGGTGACGAAACCAAGTCCAGACAATTTGAACAAAAGTAGCAGCAATAGCTACAGCAGTTGCAGCATAAATTCCATAAAGCTTGAATGCGACAAAAAATAGGATGACCGGGAAAAGGTCAAAAAGTAACTTCATAAATATAGAATGGCAAAGTTTGTCGTTAGTTGAACAATGCGATTATGGCGGCTAAGCTTGGGAAAATCTATTGAATTTCTGGACACATGTGGTTCAAACAATTTAATGGGCTTGGGTAAATATGTATTCACTAGCCAGATACTTTCATGGCGTAATAATCTTCTAATCTGACGTGAATAAAATGGAATTGATGCAGTACGCAAATAAAAGTTCTGTGGTGTAATCTATATTTTTCATTCATGTTTAAATTTGCTGATCTATTTTGTTCATATATGGGCAATATCCGATTGAGAAATGATCGATTTTTGACAAGACCAAGTTTGCATCAGTGTAAATGTACCAGTATTTTTTCCCCTTCTTCAGGAAATTCGGCATGAACGACTTCTCCTTCTGAGTTTGGGAACAAGGGGACACCACACTCCTCGCAATACTCTAGAGAGAAACGATTATCTAGAAGTGTTATGTTAGTTATGCCGCATTCCTGCAGCGTAGTTTCTATTTGCGTAACGGTGTCGCTGTTTTCGTCTTCCTCGCCAACCAGTGCCCAGACGATACCGTAGAGTACATTATTACGATCCATGGAAGTGAAACTTACACGGTATTCTTCTAGAAATTGGTCGTGGAATGGTGCAATCACTGCGCAAAGACCACTCGTCGGAATATTTAAGGTTGACTGCAAAAAATCAACGGTTGCATGCATGGAATAGGGGCGGGCAAGGCGATCTGCCATACGCCATGCGGAAAAAAATCCATCAGGCAATAACACTTCAAATGCACAACCCTGAAATAGTGAGCGTAATGCTTCGCCACACTGGGTTTTCCATGAATGGAGTATCTCCTGCTTCGAAGATTTCACACCAGGTACTCCATTACTTACATGGTTCGTTCCACTAACTTCCTGCCAGTGGAACATAGGCTTTCCCTGTGGTACTGCAATCGCACCAAGAAGATAACGGGTATCTGATAGAAAACGCCCTGTTTCAGCAAGTTGGCGCGGATTCATGTGTAGGTCCTGTCCACCACCAACAGCAGCCCATAACTTACTGGCTAGTTCGTGTGTGAGACGATAACCACGCGGCAATTGGTCAGGACTGAAAAGGTAATCTGCCAGCGAGAACTGAGCGTTTTCTAGCAACATATGTGTCTGGAACTGCTTTCGAAGATTGTTTAAAGTCGCTTCGGGTATCGGGCCGGAAGGGATCGAGAAACGAGACCATGTTAGTACTGGTGCAGCAAACATTAGCACATCATAGATACAGTCTTCATGTGTCAAAGTGCCACACTCAATTGCAGCCTCGATAGCATAGATAAATTCGCCATAACCAGCTGGGTCAGTATCATAAAGTAACTCCAATGCTGCTTCTAGGTTTTGATCATCCCCCGTATGTAACTGTGTGTTTATTTTTACCCCAAGTCGATTCTCCCAAAAGGTATCCTCTGTGCGACTACCAGAAGCTGCAAGTCCTGCAGCTAAACGGACAAGTTCCTGTACAGCACGTGGAGACCTAGTACGTCGTGGGACGTGGGATCTTTTCATGGTGGGAGTTGCATAGTATTCAAAGATTCATTTTATCCTAAATTCGGTAGCTGGTCTGGGTCAGGTCACTATTATGCAAGATCGTGATATGTTGTTTCCGAAGTGTAGAAAATGGGAGACTCTTTACGGGTAGCGTTCCATGCTTGATTCCCTATAAATTCATGCTGCGTCCGCCGTCCACTGCTATGATCTGTCCCGTTATATAAGGCGCGTCAGAAATCAAGAAAAGTACCGTTTTAGCGATGTCATCCGGTTCACCTGTTCGCTTGAGGAGTGTCTTTCCAATAATACGCTGGCGAGCTAATTCATCTGACCATTCACCGTTTTCTGGCCACAGAATAGTGCCTGGAGAAACACCATTTACCCGGATCTCTGGCGCAAGCTCTATCGCTAGAGATTTGGTAAGTGTAGCCAGTCCACCTTTCGCAGTACTGTATATCACGTACTTTTTTAGCGGCCATGCGGCGTGAATATCGACAATGTTAACAATGCAGCCGCATTGTTTCTTTAGATACGGCGCTGCTGCTTGAGATAAAAAAAGCGGTGCCTTGAAATTACTGCCAATAAGCTCGTCCCATGATTTTTCTGTTATCTCACCCATCGGAGTGGGGGAGAAGCTGGAAGCATTGTTGACAAGCGAATCCATTTTGCCAAAATGTTTTATAGTTTCGGTGACGAGATTTGGTAGTTGGGTGGTGTCGAGCAAGTCAGCCTGCACTAATGCAACTGAGCCAGGACGCACCTGATTGAGTTCAGTTTGCAACATTCGTGCTTCCTTTTCAGAGGATCGATAATGCACCATCAGATTCATGCCCACAGTGTGTAGTTTGCGGCAGATGGCTGCACCCAATCGTTTGGTACCACCGGTAATTAGTATAATTTTACTTTGCATCACAATTTCCAATAGAGCATCTAGAAATCCAAATTGGTGGCCAGAAGTTGTGCGTATTAATTGCTTACCCTGTTACGTCACAATATTTAGTTATATATGCTTAGTCTTATTTTGAACCTTGAATTTTTAAAGGTACCCACTACAATCGTTAATCTATAGTCCCAGATTAACGATAATTTACCATAAGGATACTACTTAAGCTGATGTTGTCACTATCGACACCAACTGGGTCCGCTTACCAGCATAGTTGTGCTGTGCAGGAGATGATCTGTGCTGAGATTGCCACTGCAGGGGGGTGGATTCCATTTACACGTTATATGGAGTTGGCATTATATGCACCTGGCATGGGCTATTACTGTGGTGGTGCAGCTAAATTTGGTGGCACCGGAGATTTTGTTACTGCACCAGAAATTTCTCAGTTATTTGGTAAAGCCGTGGCGCAGCAAGGGGTACAGGTACTTGAATGTATGGGTGAGAATAGCAACAATATTTTAGAATTTGGGGCTGGCAGCGGCAAGCTGGCGCTCGATTTGTTACTTGAGATGGAAAAACTTGAAAGGCTCCCAAAGCATTATTTTATTCTCGAAGTCAGTGGAGAATTGCAAAATCGACAGAAAGAATTATTTGAAAAACTTGCACCACATCTTTTGTCTCGGGTTGACTGGTTGGAACATCTGCCCGCTAAATTTGAAGGCCTGATACTTGCAAATGAAGTACTCGATGCTATGCCGGTTCATTTGGTTGTATGGCGTGGTACCAATTTATTCGAGCGTGGTGTTGCATGGAATGGTAGGGCACTCGAGTGGAGCGACCACATACTGGTTAACAGAGAACTTTTCAAGGTTGCACGTGAATTAAGTCCACAGATTAATTCAGATGGCGAAAATGTTGGCACTTATGTCAGCGAAATCAGTCTTTCTACACGTAGATTTATGCGAAGCCTGGCAGGTATTTTACAGCAGGGTGCAATAGTGCTGATTGATTACGGTTTCGGGTATAGTGAGTACTACCACTCCCAGCGAAATCGTGGCACGCTGATGTGTCATTACCGTCACCATGCCCACGAAGATCCGTTTTATTTTCCAGGCCTGCAGGACATTACTAGTCATGTAGATTTTAGTGCAATCTCTCAGGTGGCGACAGCAGAAGGGCTCGAGTTGTTGGGATATACCTCCCAGGCACATTTCCTCATCAACTGTGGGATCACCGAAATTCTTGCACGAATTCCGGCAGAAAATGCAGGTGACTTTTTGCCCCTGGCTAATCAATTGCAGAAATTAGTGAGTCCCGCCGAAATGGGTGAACTGTTCAAGGTCATCGTTTTCGGTAAAAATATTCAACAACCTCTTGTTGGGTTTACCAGTGGCGATAAAAGTCGTCAATTATAGAAAGAAGCATGATTTCTGCTGCTCTGAGGATTAACTAGCAAGCATACAGAGTCTTGGCGGCATAAATAAGATCGCAACATCACAGCAAATAGCGTGACCTCTTGCATTAAATGCCAAAAAAATTTTTACTAAAATGCAGTAGAGCTGGATTACTTCCTTGGCATATAAAGATCAGTTATTGATCCCTCTGCTATTTCGGCAGCGAAGAAAATAGTTTCCGATAACGTTGGGTGGGGATGGATGGTGAGGACGATGTCTTCCATATCTGTGCCCATTTCCAGTGCAAGAACAGTTTCAGAGATCAGTTCTCCTGCATTAACGCCAACAATACCTGCACCGAGTAAGCGACGGGTATTCCTATCTAGCAGTAATTTGGTCATACCCTCATTGCTTTCCATTGAAAGTGCGCGACCACTGGTCGCCCAAAGGAAGCTAGTCTTTTCATAATCAATACCTTGTTTTTTTGCTTCAGTTTCGGTTAAACCCATCCAGGCAATTTCTGGGTTTGTGTAAGCCACAGAAGGAATGGTGCGAGCGTCAAATGCAGCTTTATGTCCTGCGATGATTTCTGCAGCAAGCTTGCCCTCATACGTAGCCTTGTGAGCAAGCATGGGTTCACCCACAATATCACCAATACCAAAAATATGCGGCACGTTAGTGCGAAGCTCTTTGTTCACCGGAATAAAGCCGTGCTTAGTAACATTGATTCCGGCATTTTCTGCGTTAATGTTGCATCCATTGGGACGGCGCCCAACTGCCATTATAATACGATCGTAAATTTGTGCCTCGGGAGATTTCTCTCCTTCAAAGGTAACTCTCAATCCATTTTTTTGTGCCTTGATTTCAGTAACTTTAGTTTTGAGATAAATTGCTTCATAACGTTTCTGCATACGTCTGTACAGTGGTTTAATGAGGTCTGCATCAGCACCGGGAATCAATTGGTCCATCAACTCTACTACGCTGATTTTACAACCTAGCGCATCATAAACCGTTGCCATTTCCAAACCAGTGACACCACCACCAATGATCAGCATACGTTCAGGGATATCCTCCAGTTTTAGCGCACCAGTAGAATCCATAATGCGCGGATCATTTTGGAGAAGACCGGGAATACGTGTCACACTTGATCCTGCAGCAACTATGCAGTATTCGAATGAAACAGTTTTCGCTCCATTGGGAGTTTTCACTAGAATCATGTTGGGCGTGGTGAACTTTCCCGTGCCTTGAACTACCTCTACTTTGCGTTGCCTTGCTAACCCTGTCAATCCATTGGTGAGCTTTCCAACGATTGAATCTTTCCATCTTCGCAGCTTATTTATTTCGATCCTGGGTGTACCGAAAGTGACACCTAGATGTTCGGTTTCTTCCGCTTCGGTGACGACTTTTGCCACATGCAGCAGCGCTTTGGAAGGAATACAGCCTACGTTGAGGCATACGCCACCAAGTACTGGATAACGTTCGATTAATACTACGCTCTTACCGAGATCAGCAGCGCGAAATGCGGCGGTATAGCCGCCTGGTCCTGCACCTAGCACCACCACATCAGCATGAAAGTCACCAAGTGGAACAGGGTTATCGTAAATGCGAGCCGAGATTGAATTGGCTATAGCGGGTGAGGCATACTTCGTTCCAACGTCTTTTTCGGGAGAAGGCGGAGGAGTGTTCGACTCGGGCGCTGTTTCCAATGTGAGTATTAGCGATCCTTCCGAAACTTTGTCACCGATTTTAACCTTAATTTCCTTTACTATGCCGGCATTGGGTGCAGGGACCTCCATTGTTGCTTTATCGGTTTCTAGTGTGATGAGCGGCGTTTCCTTTTCCACCGTATCACCTGGTTGTACTAGCAGCTCGATAACAAAAATGTCTTTGAAGTCGCCAACATCAGGGATTTTGATTTCGATAAATTGAGTCATAGCCATCTCTTTAAAACAAAATATTGTCGCAATAATTTGTTGCTTACTAACGTTTTCTTACATATCAGACCATACACCATGCCAACATTCGTTGTTTGTTCCGAGAGTTAGCAAATAAGCCTGCTTATAACTTTAATTTTCTTGAGGCATCCTATGAGGGCTTTTTCTTTCTGAATGACATCAGAGTGATTTATTGATTTATTGTCGAATCTGGCCGTCGCCCAACACAATATATTTTTGGCAGGTCAACCCCTCTAGTCCCACTGGACCGCGAGCATGGATTTTGTCGGTAGAGATACCGATTTCAGCACCCAGGCCATATTCAAAGCCATCGGCAAATCGGGTGGAGGTGTTTACCATTACCGAGCTGGAATCTACTTCTCTTAGGAAACGGCGGGCGCGAGAGTAATCCTCAGTAACGATAGAGTCGGTATGTTTCGATCCGTACATAGCTATGTGCTCGATAGCTTGATCGAAACTATTAACCACCCGCACACTTAAAATTGGCGCGAGATACTCGGTTCGCCAATCTTCTTCTGTGGCCTCCTTCATCTTTTCTACAATAGCGCAGGAAGCCTTGTCTCCTCGCAATTCTACGCCTTTGTCGAGATAAATTTTGCACAAGGGTGGCAGTATTTTCCGTGCAATCTTCTTGTGCACTAACAGGGTTTCCATAGTATTGCAGGTGCCGTAGCGTTGAGTTTTGGCGTTGTCAGCTATGCGGATAGATTTATCCAGATTAGCCCCATCGTCTATGTATACATGGCATATACCGTGAAGATGTTTGATGACCGGGATACATGCTTCATCTGAGATACGCTTGATCAGTCCCTTGCCACCCCGTGGGACAATTACATCGACGAACTCTTTCATAGTAATAAGCTCGCCCACAGCTGCGCGGTCAGTGGTCTCGATCACTTGTATTACATTTTCCGGAAGACAAGCAGCCCTCAAGCCTTCTTTTACGCAAGTGGCGATAGCCTGATTACAATGGATTGCTTCCGAACCACCGCGCAATATTGCTGCATTACCTGCTTTGATACACAACCCGGCAGCGTCGGCCGTAACATTGGGCCGTGCTTCGTAAATAATGCCAACTACTCCTAACGGCACTCGCATTTTTCCAACTTGGATTCCAGAAGGGCGGTAATTTAGATCGCTGATTTCCCCAATGGGGTCAGCAAGTGCGGCGATTTGCAACAAGCCCTCTACCATGTTGGCAATGCCTTTGGGGGTAAGTGTCAACCGGTCTATCAAGGCTGAATCGAATCCCTTGATCTCTGCTGCCACCAGATCAGTGGTGTTAGCAGCCAACAATTTCTTTTTGTTTCGTCTGATGGCTGCAGCTATTGTGGTGAGTGCCTGGTTTTTGGAGGCGGTTTCGACTCTTGCCATCATACGAGATGCAGAACGGGCTTCACGACCAACTGCCTGCATGTAGGTTTTAATGTCTACAATATCCATATCCTAGTTCCACGTTTTCCAATAAATCTGCAGAGAGTTGTATTTTAACGTCGATATGCTGCTCTTGATACAGTATAGCAAGTCAGGATAACCCACATATATTGCGATATGTAATAAACCAGAGACAGTAGACAAAGGAGCTACAATAAAAATATAAGGAAAATGTGTTTAAAAACTAACAGATTGACGTCATGTAGGTGCGGGACAGCATATTTATTCATCTGTAACAACGAGCAATGTAGCATGAGAATACTCTAGTCATTTTATAGTGTTGAGGTTGTTGCCTTTAGCTAGTGGTTGTTGAAAGCAAAACGTAATCCCAGTTGCAGAAATTCGTCCCAGGTGTCCCCCTTTGCGACACCTTTACTGATCTTGTCAATTTTTGCGGCATGCAACAATGCGTGTACCAGCAATTTAAGACCGAGTCGTCTGGCGGCACCTTCCATTACCTTTTGGCGGATTCCCCATACTTTAGCTTCATTCATCAATTGTGTGAGCGGTTTGCCAGAATCCAGTCCTTTGCGAATAATGATCAATGAGCGAATCTGTGTTGCAAGCGCTGTCAGAATAAATGGCACTGCTGTGCCCTCGCCTTGCAATCCTTTCAGTACGAGAATGTAGCGGGTGGTGTCTCCTGTCACCAACGCTTCCGACAATTTAAAAAGGTCATATCGTGCTACTTCTAATACTGCGTCTTTTACCTGTGTAAATGACAATATACCAGGCGGATAGAGTAGCGCTAGTTTCTTAATTTCCTGGTTAGCCGCAAGAAGATTTCCTTCTACTTTCTCAGCAAAAAATTGCAAAGTATTTGGGTCAGTTCTCTGTTCCTGCATACTTAGGCGCTGACTAATCCAAACTGGAAACTGTTCACGTTCTACTAAAGAAACTGGGATTATAGGCCCGATATTTTCAAGTACCTTAAACCACCTCGTCGCCCGCCCTTGCTTATCGATTCTGGGCAGGGTAACGAGCGTGACAGTATCTGACGGCAGTGAACTGCAATATTCCTCGATAGCTGCACTGCCTTCTTTTCCAGGCTTGCCAGAAGGAATACGCAGATCCATCACCCTTCGCTCTCCAAACAGAGACAAACTGTTACTGCTCATTCGTAGATCCGATCTGTTGAATTGATTGTCTATTGTAAAAATTTCGCGTTCGATATAACCAGTTTGGCGTGCCTTAGTGCGAATCAAGTCAGCGGCCTCAATGGCAAGCAGTGATTCATCCCCGAACACAGTATAAAGCGGTAAAAGTTGCTTTTGGAGATGCTGGGAAAGCTGAGTTGGATGGATGCGCATAGCTAGTATTTGCCGTAAAGAATTTTTTCCAATGCTATCTTTAAGGTATACAGAGGTTCTAGATTTCGATTATTTTCTCTTGAACAAGATATTACTGACGTTGTACTTTCTCCAATCTTCGCATAATCTGCTGGATAGCATCACTACGCATCTCCCTGACAAGCATCCTCTCCTCGGCTTGTTTTGCTAGAACCTGCGCATTTGAAAAGGGGATAATACGGCTTATATCAACCTCACTGGTAGGTATAAGTTCTCGTCCCTTTGCGTCAGTGAGGCGAAATGAAACACGATAATGCAATTGAAACTCAAGTACTCTACCGCCTCCAGAAATTGACGAGATATTCTTTGTCTCGCTTGCACTGATGATTTCCAATGTAGCTTCAGCGTCCTGTGACTTATCAATAACAAGAGTGCTGCTACCGCTCTGGATGTTGCGTTTAAGTTTTGGACCGATGAGATTTCCTTTCGGGGCAGAGATATACAGCGTTTCGAAAGGGAGCGAAGCTGTCCCACGCAGCTGAAAACCACAGGCCATGAGTAAAGAGCAGAGCACAACAAGCAACATTTCTTTCATGGTTTATCCTCAAGCCTAAATTGAGTTTTTATATCACAATATTTACTAACCGTCCTGGAACTACCACCACTCTCTTTACTACATGCCCAGCAACAAATTTTTGTATCTGGTCGTTGTCCAGTGCGATACGCTCGATGGCTGCACCTTCAGCATCTTTGACAACGCGTATCTGGCCGCGAAGTTTGCCATTGACCTGCACCACCATTTCAATTTCGTCTTGTACTAGCACCGCATCGTCTGCCTCTGGCCACGGTTGGTCAAGCAACTCAGTTCCTGGTTTGAGTTCTCGCCACAATGCATGGCAGATGTGGGGAACAATAGGAGAGAGCAGCAGCACGATACTCTCCAGTGCCTCTTGCATCAGACTACGGGCGGCTGTGTCGGAATCGTGAACTTTTGCGAGAGAGTTCATTAATTCCATTACAGCAGCAATTGCGGTGTTAAAAGTGTGGCGCCTTCCGAGGTCGTCGCCAACCTTTGCAACGGTATGATGCAATTGAAAGCGAAGCGATCTGAGCTCAGTAGAAAGGTCGTTGTTGATTCTGGGTTCAATTGTGCCCTGTTTCAGATGATTGTACACTTGCTTCCATAGCCGATTCAGAAAACGGAATGCACCATCTACTCCAGCATCCACCCATTCCAGCGTTTGTTCGGGCGGACTAGCAAACATTATGAACAGTCGTGCAGTGTCAGCGCCATATTTATCTATCAGTTTTTGTGGGTCAATACCATTATTTTTGGATTTCGACATAGTACCAACGCCCCCGAATTCTACAGGCTGACCATCCGTGCATAGAATTGCAGCACTACGTTTTCCTTGTTCGTCTGTCTGAATATCAACATCAGTCGGGTTGAAGTAAGTGATGCGCCCGGTTTCTGTTTTTCGAAAGAAAATTTCGTTCAAGACCATACCTTGGGTTAACAAATTGGCAAAAGGTTCGTCAAATTTTACCAATCCGAGATTGTGCATGACCTTGCTCCAAAAACGCGAATACAGCAGATGTAGAATAGCGTGCTCAATACCACCGATATATTGATCTACTGGCAGCCAATAATTTGCGCGTGCATCGGTTACGGTATTGTCTTGGTCGAAACATGCATAGCGAATGTAATACCAAGATGAATCGACAAAAGTATCCATGGTGTCTGTCTCACGCCTCGCAGGTTTGCCGCATTGGGGGCAGTCGCACGAGTAAAATGACGGTGTTTTTGCCAGTGGATTACCGGAACCATCTGGAACCAAATTTTCCGGTAATACTACTGGAAGTTGCTCATCCGGCACTGGTACGACACCACAAGTATCACAGTTAACAAGGGGGATCGGACAGCCCCAATAGCGTTGGCGAGAAATACCCCAATCACGCAAACGAAACTGGGTTTTCTTATCTCCCAAACCCAAAGCAGATAAATCAGAAGCGATAGCATCAACTGCGGTTTGAAATTTTAGGCCATCGTATTTACCGGAATTGGTGCACACTCCTTCCTTGGAGCTGTACCACTCTTTCCATTTCTCAATGCTGAATTCAAAATATGAGCCTGCTTGGGAGTTAACTGGTGCTGAAATAACTTGTTTAATAGGTAGGTTGTATTTCTTTGCGAATTCAAAATCACGTTCGTCGTGCGCAGGCACAGCCATCACCGCGCCTTCGCCATAGCCCGTCAGTACATAACTGGCAATCCATACTGGTAGCTTTGAACCAGTTAGCGGATGAACAACAAATAACCCTGTGGCCATGCCTTTCTTTTCCTGAGCAGCAAGTTTCTCTTCCATAGTGGTACTGTGCCTGCATTTTTCGATGAATGAAGCTAGATCTCGATTGTATTTTGCCGCGTGGAGCGCGATTGGATGCTCTGCTGCTACCGCAACGTAAGTTGCGCCCAGTAAGGTGTCGGCTCGGGTGGTGAAGACTTTTAGAGCTTGTGGTGTTTTGGATGCGGCATCGGCAGGGAAAGTAACACTCACGCCGAAACTTTTGCCAATCCAATTAACCTGCATAGTTTTTACACGTTCTGGCCAACCGGGCAATTTATCGAGATCACTGAGTAGTTCTTCGGCATATTGGGTAATACTGAGGTAGTAGCCGGGGATTTCTCGTTTTTCAATCAATGCTCCGGTACGCCAACCACGTCCGTCTACCACCTGCTCGTTGGCCAAAACAGTTTGATCTACTGGATCCCAGTTCACCACTTGAGTTTTTTTGTAGGCGATGCCTTTTTCTAGCATTCGAAGAAACAGCCATTGATTCCAGCGGTAGTAATTCGGCTTGCAGGTGGTGAGTTCCCGATTCCAGTCTATGGCTAGTCCTAAACTCTGTAACTGTTTGCGCATGTAGGCGATGTTGTCATAAGTCCACTGTGCGGGCGGTATTTTGTTTTGCATCGCCGCATTTTCTGCAGGCAGGCCAAAAGCATCCCAACCCATGGGTTGCAGCACGTTGCAACCCTGCATACGGTAATAACGTGACAGCACATCACCTATGGTGTAATTGCGCACATGTCCCATGTGCAGTTTTCCGGACGGGTAGGGGAACATCGAGAGGCAGTAATACTTTCGCTTGCCTGGAATTTCAGCAGCTTTGAAAGCGGCGGTTCTATCCCAGTAATGCTGTGCATCTAGTTCAATTTTCTGTGGGTTATATTTTTCTTGCATGCAATTGATTGCCGTTGAATGGCTAATTATAGCGTGAAGGACACTTGATTGCCGCTTTTACACGCATTTTTACCACCGTATATCATATGTGTAAAAATTACATTAGATTCAGAAACTGGCCAGTCATTTGGAGATTAATTACAATTTATAAAGTTTCATAAGTTATGTTTTATTTTCTTGCTCATCCAATAATAAAGGCCGTATCATAACAATAAAGATATCTGACTATTTCGCCATTAGGAGTTCTGTTAGGGTCTGCGAGTTTACGTGCAGTTTTTTGTTCGTACTATTTGTTACCACTGTTTCAGGAGAAATCTTGTATGTCACAAAACCATCCTGTTTTTGCTATCACTGGATCGTCTGGTGCCGGCACATCAACAGTCAAAAACAGTTTAGAGCATATTTTTCGTCGCGAAAAAATTAATGTTGTTGTGATAGAAGGTGACAGCTTTCATCGCTACGACCGTGATTCGATGAAAAAAGCCATAGCTAAATCGGAGAAAGAATACGGTCATCCCATCAGTCATTTTGGTCCTGAGGCCAACGAATTTAAGAAACTTGAAGCGCTCTTCAAGGAATACGGCAAGAGTGGAAGTGGTAAGACTCGTCTGTATTTACATAACGATAAAGAAGCTGCGTTTTACAAGCAAAAGGCAGGTACGTTCACCCCTTGGTCATCAATTGCCCATGGTTCTGATATGCTGTTTTATGAAGGTCTGCATGGCGGGGTAAAGAGCGATACTGCTGATGTCACCAAATATGTAGATTTACTGGTAGGAGTTGTTCCTATAGTTAATCTGGAATGGATTCAGAAGATCCATCGCGATATGAATGCGCGCGGTTATTCGGTGGAGGCAGTAACTCACACTATCTTGCGACGCATGCACGATTACGTGTATTACATTACCCCTCAGTTCTCGCGCACTCACATCAATTTTCAGAGGGTGCCGACTGTTGACACATCTAATCCATTTATCGCACGGGAAATTCCGATATTGGATGAGAGCTTCTTCGTGATTCGCTTCCGAGAGCCTAAAAACGTGGGCTTCCCTTATCTGCTTTCCATGATTCATGATTCCTTTATGTCGCGTCCGAATACTATTGTTGTTCCCGGTGGAAAAATGGGGCTGGCGATAGAGCTGATATTGGCGCCACTGATTCTTAATCTGGTGGCGAGGAGCAACAAGAGTAAGTAGCCAGGTCGGTTTTCTTGATAAGGAATACTCTAGCAAACTATGTTTCTACACGGATTGGTGAAGGCTGTATAATTTCTGTTTAGAATTTACCCCGGAAACAGTCCCTTTCCAATGTCTTCTCTACTTTCCGGTCTCAATACCGAGCAACTCAAAGCGGTCACTTTGCCACACCAGTCAGCCTTAGTACTGGCAGGTGCGGGTAGCGGCAAAACACTGGTACTTACTACCCGTATTGCGTATTTAATCCATTCTAGGCAGGTTAGTCCTCACAGTATAATAGCTGTCACTTTTACCAATAAAGCGGCAAAGGAAATGCGCACGCGCATTTCCAGCATGCTGCCAATTAATACGCAGGGCATGTGGATAGGTACTTTTCACGGTCTATGCAATCGTATGTTGCGCGCGCATTATCAGGATGCCGGATTACCACGAGTTTTCCAGATTCTTGATTCCGCTGATCAATTAGCGGTTATAAAGCGCACCCTGAAAGGTATCGGTGCAGACGACGAAAAATTTCCGCCACGCCAGGTTCAGTGGTTCATCAACAAAGCAAAAGAAGAGGGACTACGAGGATCCCAGGTCGAAGCCTACGATGATTTTACGCGTAAGATGGGCGAGTTCTATTTGATTTACGAGCAGCAATGTAACAAGGAAGGCATAGTAGATTTTGCTGAACTTTTACTGCGTTGTTACGAATTACTTACTCGCAATGAGATCCTGCGGAGTCATTATAGCGGGCGTTTCAGTCATATTCTAGTAGATGAGTTTCAGGATACCAGCCAACTGCAATACAAGTGGATTAAACTACTTGCTGGTGTAGGAGCCGCTGTATTTGTGGTGGGCGATGATGACCAAAGTATCTATGCGTTTCGTGGTGCCAATATCGGTAATATGAGGGATTTCGAGCAAGATTTTCGCATCTCAAAAATTATTAAACTGGAACAAAACTATCGCTCCCATGGCAACATACTGGACGCAGCTAATACATTGATACGCAACAATAGTGGACGTTTGGACAAAAACTTGTGGACTTCAGAAGGCCACGGTGAACCATTGAGAGTGTATAACGCACCAACTGATTTTGATGAGGCCGCGTTCATTGTTGAAGAGGTTAAATCGTTGCATGCTGAGGGAGTAGGGTTAACTCAGATAGCGATACTTTACCGTTCTAATGCGCAATCACGCGTGTTAGAACATGCCTTATTTAACGCTTCGCTGGCTTATCGTGTATATGGTGGTATGCGTTTCTTTGAGCGTCAGGAAATCAAGCATGTGCTGGCATACTTGCGGATGATTGTAAATCCCGATGACGATAATGCATTGTTACGGATTATCAACTTTCCTGTGCGCGGAATCGGCGCACGTAGCTTGGAACAGTTACAGGATGATGCCAAGCAGCAGGGGGGGAGCCTATGGCAAGCTGCGCTCGAGAAATATAGGAGTGGAGCCACCCCCATTCAGGACGCAGAAGACGTAGCTTCGGTTTTGCTTAGTATGAATAAAAAACTGGACAAACCAATGAAGGGAGTTAACAGTTTTGTAGTATTGATTGAGTCGATACAGCAAGTTTGCGTAGAGTTGTCATTGCCAGAAATCGTTGATCATGTTCTAGAGCATAGCGGACTTGTAGCACATTATCGCGCCGAGCGCGAAGGGGCTAACCGGCTGGAGAATCTGAACGAGTTGACCAATGCTGCCACCAGCTACATTCAAGAAGCTAGGGATGATAGTCTCGCGGCGTTTCTTGCACATGCATCGTTGGAAGCAGGGGAACACCTGAGTAGTGACAATCAGGATGTACTTCAATTAATGACTGTGCATTCTGCCAAGGGATTAGAGTTTCATAGCGTTTTTCTGAGTGGACTGGAGGAAGGTTTGTTTCCCCACGAGAACAGTCGCAACGAAGATGGTGGATTAGAGGAAGAGCGGCGTTTAATGTATGTGGCTTTAACCCGTGCTCGGCGACGGTTGTATCTAAGCTTTGCTCAAAACCGTATGCTGCATGGTCAAATTCGCTACAATATTCCATCACGCTTTCTGCAGGAAATTCCGGATAGCTTACTGAAGTGGTTACATCCTGTGCAAAAAAAAGTTATTAAGCAGCAGGTAACAAGAATCATGAGGCAAGAGTTAGGAACCACAAATCGAGAGCCTGGTATGCTGATTCAGAAGTCTAGACTTAGGATGCATGATCGCACATTAGGCATTCTAAACGCGGAGGCATCGCAGTGGTATGTAGGGCAGATCGTAACTCACGCTAAGTTCGGTACGGGCGTAATCGTCAATTGTGAAAGTGGTGGTGCAGACGCACGCGTTCAAGTTAAATTCAACCACGCTGGAATGAAATGGCTATCGCTGGAATATGCCAAACTGGTTTCCACCTGACTGAGAAAGTTTGGCAAAGAATCGACCGAATTATTCCGACTCGGGTGTATTAGCAAATATAGCCTTATAACTCGCATAAATCGAGGCAAACAACGTTGGTATTAGTATAAAAAATCCCAATCCATAGGGGATCGAGGCAATTATTGCCAGAACAATAAACGAGATTGCATAAATCTGAAGGGGTATGAAATTTGATAGGCAGCCAAAGAAGCTCAATCGCATGGCAGCAGATGGGGACATGTGATCAAACATTATCAACAACGGTGCAAACCAAGTAGCCATCATCAGTGGGACAGACAACGCAAGTACTACTAGGGCGGCGGATAACATATTACCTGAGACACGTTTCAGCTCATTTTCGTTAACCATCTCTCCCTCTAGCCATAAATCCATCAATGTGTCGCCTCCTACTAGCATGGCTATGCTGATGATGAGTATTTGTCCCACCAAATAAATTCCTCCCAAAGTGATCAGTGGAACAGGATTGGTCCGAAATCCTGCAAACAAATGACCAATTTCCAATTCCTCATCTTGTTCAAGAGCTTTGCATCCAAGCATCAAACCAGCTATAAACACCGGTGAAAGTAGTGTAAAAATAATTTGTCCTATTGTCTGGACGAATGAAAATGCGATGGCAATACTCAGCAAAGTACCACATAATATAATCCAGATTAGCGGACTACTACGGAATAGGTAGAAGCCATTCACGATCCACTGTAATCCTTGTTTTGCTCCAACTTGTTTTGCTTTCATCTCTTGGCATCTCCTATATACCTAGAGTGGACATTCGTTGTCCAACTTTGATCTAGTAGTTTACCGCTCAAACCCAAATTTGTGCCAGCCTGGACTGCGATACTAAATGACTTTCCAGTATATGCCTGAAATAGGTAGGATTTTTGGCATAAGTAAGTTCTCCAGCACGTGGTAAATGGTAGTCATATAGTCTTGATACCCAGAAGCGTAATGCTCCGGCGCGTAGCATCATCGGCCAGACATTACGTTCGGCAGAGGTAAGAGGACGTATGTAATGATAAGCTTGAAGCAGGGACAACATGTGGGCTTCGTTCAGTTTGCCGTTTTCGACCATACACCAGTCATTGACAGCAATAGCGAGATCGTACAACAGTACGTCGTTGCAAGCGAAGTAAAAATCGATCACGCCACCGACGGTGTTGTTGACGAATAGCACGTTGTCTCGGAACAGGTCTGCATGAATTACACCGCGCGGGAGATCTCCAAACCGGTACAGTGATTGGAAACGCATCTCTTCCTTAAGAATACTCGCCTGTACTACTGGTAGAAACCGTATGAGTGTGGGTGCTACGGTTTTCCACCACTTAGGTCCACGTGGATTGTTCATTTTCTCAGGAAAAGATAAACCGGACAAATGCATGTTTGCTAGTAATGTTCCCACTTGTGCGCATTGTGAAAGGGTGGGACATTCAAGCGGTTTTCCCGGCAAATAGGTAACGAGGCTTGCTGGCTTGCCATTTAGTTCACCCAAAAATTTATTGTCTAGACTAGCTATCGGGTTGGGACAGGGGACGCCATGGCACGACAGATGTACCATCAGGTTGAGGTAGTAGGGTAGCTCATAGGCAACGAGTTTCTCAAATAGCGTGAGAATGTATTTGCCGTGAGTGGTAGTGACGAAATAGTTCGTGTTTTCAATACCGGAAGAAATACCTTGCAAATTAATTAGCGTACCTAGGGAATAGCTTCTGAGCCAGGTAGAAAGTTGTTCTTGGGTAACGGTAGTGAAGACAGACATGAATAAGAAGTAATAAAGGTGCAAAAGCATGGGCTGGCGCGCTATTCTTTCTTGTCATTTATGGAAATTTAAAACTGGTATATCACCCACATTGGCGGGCGTATGCCATCTTCGAGAACGCCATCCCGGATGTATGTGCCATCGCCCGTATCGTCAATTAAATAATATGGAAAACCGATGCGTGGAGTAACCTTGATTACGTAGACCCTTCCATTCAGGCTGTATTCCTCAATTCTATCTTCCCCGCGTTTCTTGATGACGACCTGTGGTTCTTCTAGCAAGGGATCTTCAGCGTTGGGAGATTCTAACGGCAATTCTGGAAGTTCTGGTGGCAGAGGTGCTTCCTGCAAGTTACTAGGTTGAGTGGACTGCGCTGTCGCAGGCGCTGCCAGACTCAGTAGTAGCAATACAAGAAATATTAGATGCATAGAGGTCCCCTGATGGGTTAATTTATACATTCTATCGACACGTACTGTTATAGATTGAGTTGAACTTCTAATTCTGCTGCAGAAGGTTCGAAGCCACGGGTTTCGTAATACTGAAAAATTGCATTTACCACTTGACTAGGCTCATCTATTACTTGTATCAAGTCCATATCTTCCGCGGAGATCATATTCTCAGTTACCAGTGAGTGTCGGAACCAGCTAAGTATGCCACTCCAGAAATCCGAGCAAACCAGAATGATCGGCATTTTTCTGGTTTTTCCGGTTTGTACCAGCGTAAGTGCTTCCATCAGCTCGTCCAGCGTACCAAATCCACCAGGCATGACCACATAGGCGGTGGCAAATCTTATAAACATATATTTGCGCGTAAAAAAATGGCGAAAAGTCTGACTGATGTCCTGGTAGCTATTATTATGTTGTTCATTGGGAAGCTGGATATTTAGGCCGATACTAGGTGATTTTCCGAAATATGCCCCCTTATTTGTTGCTTCCATAATGCCAGGGCCACCACCAGAGATCACTGAGAAACCTGCATCAGACAATTGCAGCGCAATTTGTTCGGCTAGTTTATAGTGGGGATGGTCAGCGTGAGTACGCGCACTGCCAAAAATGCTAACTGCGGGTTTAATGGAATTAAGGCGCTCCGTTCCCTCAACAAATTCTGCCATAATTCCAAATACACGCCACGATTCCCGTGCTGCCCAGTTTTTTTCTAGGTAGTCAACGGTCATGTTGCTGGCTGGTTTATCTTGCTGGCTCATGAATAACCTTTAAAGAGTTTTATGAAAACACTGTTGTTAGTCGATGGCTCATCATACCTTTATCGCGCTTTTCATGCGCTACCTGATTTACGAAATCGCAATAATGAGCCAACTGGTGCGATCAGGGGCGTTATCAGCATGCTGCGTCGTTTACACAACGATTACCCAGTCGATTATAGCGCGTGTGTATTTGATGCAAAAGGCAAAACTTTCCGTGACGATTTGTACCCGGAGTACAAAGCACACCGCCCACCCATGCCAGACAATCTGGTAGCACAGATCACACCTCTATATGAATGTATACATGCTTTGGGGTGGCCGATGCTGATAATTGGAGGAGTGGAAGCAGACGACGTGATTGGTACGTTGGCAAAACAAGCTGAGCACGAAAAGATGCGTTGCGTGATTTCCACTGGTGATAAGGATATTGCGCAACTGGTAAATAAACAGGTAACACTGGTTAATACCATGAACAACGAAATTCTTGATGAGGCTGGTGTGCTTGCCAAGTTTGGTGTTACACCTGCAAGTATGCTTGACTATCTGGTGTTGGTGGGCGACAAGGTAGACAACATTCGAGGTGTGGAGAAAGTCGGACCTAAGACAGCGGTAAGATGGCTTAAGCAATATGGCACACTGGACAACCTCATCCTTCATGCTAAAGATATCGAAGGCGTGGTTGGGGAAAATTTGCGCAAAACATTCGACTGGTTTGAAAAATCGCGCAAACTACTCGCTATCAAGTGTGATGTGGTTCTACCAGTGAGTCTGCACAATCTTGGATTGCAACCACAAGATACGACAAAACTCATAGAACTTTATAAGCGGCTGGAATTCAGAACCTGGTTGCGAGAATTACAACAAGATACAAGTGTAGAACAGAAAAGTTCCAGTTTATCGGGAATAAACTATGCGCAATCCGCTGCTGAGTATCAGGAGATGGATACGAGTAGACAAACCCTTGTTGAAGTTGTTTCCACAGACTACCAAACCATACTAACCGAATCTCAACTGGATGAATGGATTGAATATATCAATAACGCATCCCTAGTTTCAGTCGATACTGAAACTACCGGACTAGATCCAATGCGTGCGAAACTTGTCGGTATATCGTTTTCTGTCGAACCTCATCGCGCTGCTTATTTGCCGCTTGCTCATTGTTATACCGATGTTCCACAACAACTGGCAATCAATCTTGTGTTAGATAAACTCAGATCTTGGCTGGAAGATCCCGACAAGCTCAAGCTCGGGCAGAACCTAAAGTACGACAAACACATTTTTGCTAATCATGGCATTGCCTTAAATGGAATCATGCATGATACGTTATTGCAATCCTATGTACTGGAATCTCATCGTTCACATGATCTGGATAATCTTGCGTTACGCCATCTGGACGTTAAAACCATTAGTTACGACGAGATTACTGGCAAAGGTGCCAGCAGAATCGGTTTTGACCAGGTGGACATAGAGCACGCCACGAAGTATGCGGCAGAGGATGCCGACATCACACTACAATTGCATCAACAGCTGTATTCACGAATTATGGGAGATACCAAGTTTGAATACGTTTATCGTACACTCGAGATGCCAGTGTTAGAGGTACTATTTAAAATGGAGTGCAACGGTGTACTGCTGGACATAAAGAAATTGGAAATCCAAAGTCGCGAACTGGGTGAGAAAATGCTTTCACTAGAGGAAAAGGCTTTTGTAATTGTTGGGCAACCATTTAATCTGAATTCTCCTAAACAAATCCAGGAAATATTGTTTGTCCGGCTCAAACTCCCTATAGTTAAGAAAACACCAAGCGGCACTCCATCCACAAATGAGGACGTGCTGCAACAATTAGCACTGGATTATCCTTTACCAAGAATCTTGCTTGATTATCGTAGTCTTGCCAAACTCAAATCTACTTACACCGATAAACTGCCGCGTATGGTAAATGCTGTCACTGGGCGGGTACATACTAATTATGCCCAGGCGGTTGCAGTGACTGGGCGGCTTGCCAGCAACGAACCCAATTTGCAAAACATTCCAATACGCACCGCTGAAGGTCGCCGTATTCGTGAAGCATTCATTGCGCCACCGGGGCATCATATTATTTCTGCCGATTATTCGCAGATTGAGTTACGCATCATGGCTCACATCTCAAAGGACACAGGATTACTTAAAGCTTTTACTTTAGGTACGGACATTCATCGTGCCACTGCTGCAGAAGTGTTTGGCGTGTCACTTGATGCGGTAGATAATGAGCAGCGACGTTACGCCAAAATTATCAACTTCGGCCTGATCTATGGCATGTCCGAATTCGGGCTTGCTTTGCAGCTGGGTATTACACGCACCGCCGCACGTGTCTACATGGATCGCTACTTTGCTCGTTACCCCGGCGTAGCGGACTATATGCAAAGTACCAGAGAAGATGCTAAAAAAACCGGCTACGTTGAAACCATATTTGGTCGCAGATTATGGTTACCGGAAATCAACAGTTCCAACGGTAATCGCAGACAAGCTGCAGAACGTGCTGCTATCAATGCACCCATGCAAGGCTCCGCGGCAGATATTATCAAGTTAGCTATGATTGCGGTATGTGATTGGTTGGCTCGAGAAAATCTATGTAGCAAACTTATTATGCAGGTCCACGACGAATTGGTGCTAGAGGTACCCGATGACGAGGTCGAAATAGTAAAACAAGAATTGCCACAGCTCATGGGAGGTGTTGCCAAACTGGACGTCTCGTTACTAGTGGAACTGGGGGTGGGATCAAATTGGGAGCGTGCACACTAATATACTAAGGACTATGGGGCATAAGGTAAATTATGTTGTGAAGATAAGAACAGCCATAGGATTCACACCCTGCTCCTTTTCATCCCTAACAAATGCTTTTTTATTTGCTAAAACAAGGGAAATTACCGTAAAATCACATACCTTTAGTTTTAGATTCTTATAGGTGGATTAGACATGGTCATTATTCGACTGGCGCGGGGTGGTGCCAAGAAGCGCCCGTTTTTCAATATGGTAGTAGCGGATTCTCGTAATGCCCGCGATGGCAAGTTCATTGAGCGCATTGGTTTCTATAATCCCAAGGCGACCAAAGGTGAAGAAGGATTGCGAGTGCGACTAGATCGTATTACTTATTGGCAGTCACAGGGTGCGCAGTTATCAGACACCGTAATAAGGCTTGTCAAGCAGTTTGGTGCAAAGCAAAAAACCGCAGAAAGTAACTAAGGTAAACGAAGCAGCTGAACCCATGGTAGTGATGGGGCGGATCGTTGGCTCCTTTGGCGTACTTGGCTGGGTTAAGGTTTTGCCCTACACCGAATTTGTGGATGGGTTGCTTGATTACCCTGTGTGGTGGGTGGGAAAGGGTGATGGAAAATGGCGTGAGGTGAAGGTTACCGAGTGTAATGTTCATGCCAAAATGTTAATTGCGGTGTTGGAGAAAAGTGCCGATCGTACTGCGGCGATGATGCTGAGAGGTATGCAGATCGCAATTCCTCGCAATCAGTTACCAGTATTATCAGATAGTGGTGAAGACGGTTATTACTGGTCAGATATGATTAACCTAAAAGTGGTCAATCTGCAGGGCGAAGAACTGGGAAACGTAGCCGGCTTACTGGAATCCGGTTCCAGTGATATTCTGCAAGTTCATAACCTGAAAGATGGTAAAAGTGAAAGGTTGATTCCCTTCGTCGATCAAGTAATCATGAAAGTAGATTTGGAAGCTCACCAGATTACTGTAGATTGGGGATTGGACTATTAGAGTGACGGACAATGGCTTTTGAATTTGACGTCATTACGTTATTTCCAGACATGTTCGATGCCATAACAAAACATGGTGTAACTGGTCGGGCGAAAGAAAACGAGTTTTACGGACTATACACGTGGAATCCACGCGACTTTACGGAGAATGTTTATCGCACGGTGGATGACCGTCCCTACGGAGGGGGGCCCGGGATGGTGATGTTGGCTGATCCACTGGAAAAAGCCGTTACTGCAGCCAAACTAAGGCAGACAGCAAGTGGAGTCAGTGAAATGAAAGTGATTTATCTTTCTCCCCAAGGCCGTCTTCTTGATCATGAATTAGTGAAGGAGTTAGGTCAGTTATCAGGGCTAGTACTAATTTCCGGTCGCTACGAAGGCGTGGATGACCGCCTGATAAAACGGCAGGTGGACGAGGAAGTTTCCATCGGTGAGTACGTACTTTCTGGCGGTGAGTTACCGGCAATGGTGTTGATAGACAGTATGGTGCGACAGATGCCAGGCGTGTTAGGCGATCCGGAATCAGCGAACCAGGACTCATTCGTGAATGGTTTGTTGGACTTTCCTCACTACACACGTCCTAAAGTCTATCAGGGTGATATCGTGCCGGAGGTATTGATGTCTGGGGACCCTGTTAGAATCAACCGCTGGCGTTTGCAGCAGGCGTTGGGTAGGACATGGCTCAGACGCCCGGATTTGTTGGCGTTGAGAATTAAACGAGGTATGACCGCTGAAGAAAATAAGTTATTGGAAGAGTTTAAGAAAGCTTATAAAGCTAATCAGAACAAAATGAATCAGGGCAAGGAGTAAAAATGAATCTGATTGAACAACTTGAAACAGATGAAATTAAACGCTTGAACAAAACTATACCGGACTTTTCTCCCGGAGACACCGTGATCGTTAACGTAAAAGTTGTTGAAGGTGAACGCAGTCGCATTCAAGCCTACGAAGGAGTGGTTATCGCCAAACGTAACCGCGGTCTCAACTCGGCTTTTACTGTGCGGAAAATATCCAGCGGAGAAGGTGTGGAGCGTACTTTCCAAACTTATTCACCATTGATTGCCAGTATAGAGATCAAACGCCGTGGAGACGTACGTCGCGCCAAGCTTTATTATCTTCGAGATCGTTCTGGCAAATCGGCGCGTATTCGGGAGAAGCTTCCAACACGCGCGGTAGCAAAAAAAGAAGCACCAAAAAAAGAACAAGCCTAAGATTCTAGCTGTGAACATGCTCACTGTAATGATTTGCTTTAGAAAGAAGTGGAGTAGTTGTAGTTTTTTTATCTAAGAAAATATAGTTGATTATAGTAAGTGTTGTAAGCCGGTTGGTGTGGTTTTACCACACCAACCCAAATTGAAATAAAGTCAGCCGTCAGCCTATTGGTTTCCTAGACCTGCAATTACATCAGCACCTAATTCTATTGATGCTGCTTCATTTGTTGCTTTTGTTCAATTTCCTGATACCAAATATTGTATATCTCATCCGGCCATATTGAAGTGATCCAAACTGTCACATCGTCGATTTCCTGATTGGTTAATTTATTATCCCATGCAGGCATACCTCCAATACCAGACGAGCTACCTTCGCGGATTATTTTTTTCAACGTATCGGATGAGTGGTGCCAAGTATGAGCGCTACCATTTAGAGGCGGTGGAGGATACTTGTTGTCTGCACCTTGATTACGCCAGTCGGGAGTAGATTCTCCGTTCGGCCCATGACAGGTAGCACAGTTTGTGTGATAAATAATCCCACCGCTCTTAACTTTCTCTGGATCCAGCGTGCGCATTACCATAGTCTGTGACTGTTGCTTCGGTTCGGCTATAGGTGGTGGCGTCTGCACGGTGGTGTCAGGTAAGGCCGATGAAGAAGTAGATGGAGCTAATATGGTATTAGGTATAGGCGGGAGCGGCTCACTGCAGCCGACAATGAATCCAGTTGCTATGCCTAGAAGCAGGAGATGGCAGCAGTGAAAAATAAAAAATGATTTTACATTGTTCATTTCAATCTCATAACTGACTTGTTTTTATCAGATGGGAGATGCCGGCTGTATACACTCACGTTTCCTTCTTTATTAATTAAAAGCACGTTATAGGGATTACTACGTGAACTCTCCATACCGGGAGAACCCATGGGCATTCCGGGGACAGCTAGGCCGATAGCACTGGGTCGCTCACTAAGAAATCGCTTAACGTCTCGCGCTGGTACGTGGCCCTCGATAACATAACCGTCAACGAGAGAAGTATGGCACGACCCGAGTGAGGGGGAAATGCCCGCACGTTTTCGCACTTCCTTGTTGCCTACGTTCCTGGTTTCCACTGTAAAACCATTGGCACGCATATGGTTGACCCATTTCTCACAGCATTTACAGGTTGGGCTTTTATAGACTTCAATCTTGGTTGCAGCTGCGTATGACATTACTCCGAATAGGGACGCGGCGAAGATGAACTTAGATAATAATGGGCGAGCTGATTTTTTCATTTAGTTGCTTTTTTTCCGTTGTCATGACTAGCTTCAGAAGAATAACTTGTCGAAATCAAGCCTATTGCTGAGGTAAATACGATATAAATCCTTTTTATAATATCATCCTATCAGTTGTTGCTGTTGGAAGCTTAGAAAAATTCAATTTTATAAGTAGATTTATTTACTCATTCGTACCAATTTGTATGCATACTTGCCATTACGCTAGGATGTCGGGTATTAGTTGTTCTTTAAGTTTAGTAATCATATTCTTGAGTTGTAGTATTCGTTTTTTCAGGCGTTTTAGTTGTAATTGGTCTGGGTAGGGATTTTCCGATAACTTAGTAATGACAACATCCAAGTCGTGATATTCGACTTGCATATCCATAATTCTGCATTTGATTGCCTCGATTTCTTGATCCATGGCTACTCCCTGTCATCAATATGTCAAAAAATCATAAACTCCCAATTTTTGGGATAGCGATGGTGCTGTGAAAGCACGGTCCTTGATCGTGAAAGTGGCACACGCGTTCTTCGTTACATCAAACATCGTTAAGATGATTTTTAGCTGATAGTATCAGGCAAAGTGGTGGGGGGGCAGCTAGAGTCATTCCTATGTGACGACAAGAAACGCTGCATGGCAGTGCTCATATTTCTTAGTAATCGATATTGATGGCGAACTACAATAAGTCAGAACAGCTGGTAAATTTCCCGCTGCAATCCCGTCATAAGCATCAGCAATAACTGAATGATCACTAGTATAAACAGTGGTGATAGATCGATGTTACCAATAGGTGGGATACGTTCACGGAAAATTCTGAGGAATGGTCTGGTGAAGTCATCAAGCAAGGAAGCTATGGGACTATGCGGGCTGAACCAAGAGAGTAAGGCCTGCGCGATTACTGCTATCATAACAATGTGGAAAGTCATCTTGATGATTTCTACAAATGCTAGCAGCATAAGTCCCATAGTCGCTGTGCCTATGGTAGAACTGTAATTATAACCCTGAAGTTTGTGTATTCCTGTCAGTAGAATAAATTGAGTAAGCCACGCTAACAGAAGCGTGGAAAGATCCATACCCCGCAGGCCTGGGATCACTCGGCGCGTAGGGCGGACGACAAAATCGGTGAGGGCGACGAGAAATTGTGATAGCGGATTACGGTAAGGTGTGTGCATTAGTTGCATATAAAAGCGCAGTAGCAGTGCAAGAGAGAATAACCCTAGCAATGTGTTGAGTATAAAGATAATAATTTGATTAAGCACATATTTTCCTAGTACGCAAGAATCTGTATCTGAAGATTACTTGTTGGTGAATTCGTCGCCAAGTTCGCGAGAGCGTTTATTTGACGCATGAATAGCACGTATGATTTTCTTATTAATTTCATCATTTTCCATAGTCTGTATCGCGTGCTCGGTAGTGCCATTCTTTGAAGTCACCTTGGCACGTAGCGTGGTGACATCTTCGTTGCTCTGGCTCGCTAGTTTTGCCGCACCAAGAAAAGTTTCCAGGCTCAACCGGCGAGCCTGGGTTTCATTGAAACCTAGTTCCCGCCCGGCTTGCTGCATTGCTTCGATGAAATAGAAGACATAAGCGGGACCGCTACCGGACACGGCGGTGACTGCGTCCAACAACTCTTCGCGTTCAAACCATAGCACAGAGCCCACCGCTGTTAGTATGGTCTCTGCATTTTGTTTTTCCTTTGTATTTACTTCGGGCAGAGCAAAAAGTCCAGTGACCGCCGCGTGGATCAGCGCAGGTGTGTTGGGCATGGCTCGTATCACACGTGTATAGTCGCCTAACCAGCGGCAAATTTCCGTAGTTCGGATACCGGCAACAATAGAAATAACCAAATTCGTTTTGAGGAGCGGTGCAAGTTCCTGTGCCACGGATGAAAGCTGTTGTGGTTTTACAGCAAGCAAGATAACGTTGCTACCAACCATTCCATCGGAAAGTTCTGCCGCCACTGTTACCCTAAACTTGCGGTTTATTTTCTCACGGACTTCAGTATTTATTTCTACCACACGTATTTGCGTAGCTGAGTAGCCTTGTTGTAACAGTCCACCGATCAAAGCGGTAGCCATGTTACCTCCGCCGATGAAGGTTATATTCATATAAACCCTTTGATTGTGGAAGTTTGTAAACCCAAATGATATACCAAGCTAGGATATTTCATGGATTTGATCGTCGGGAGTATCTGTAAGGCGTTTTCAGAATCTTTGGACTCTCGATGGTAGTTTGGTTTGCGGAAAATGATCTGCTGCAGTGGTTAATTGATACTCTATAAAACCGGAAGGGGTGCAGCATGGTGGTCTTCAACTTAAATGGGGCATTCTCACAACAGTCAAAATGGGACGTATGTATACAGATTATATCTCTAACTACACAGGAGCGTATTAGCTATTATCTTCGTAGGTACCTGTGCCTAAATGAGTACGTCTGTGTAAAAAATATAGAAATCTGGACACAACTCTTTCGTGACACTTGCAGACAAAAGTTTCTCCCGAATCTGGCGCCATTTTAGCAATTTTGTTTATTTCTGACAGCCTGGGCAATAAAAACTTGAGCGTTGTCCTTGCTTGATTTGCCTGATAGCAGCTCCACATTTTTGGCAGGGCTCTCCTGTGCGTTTATACACCCAATGCTGTTGTTGGAAATAGCCAGGGCTACTATCGCTATTGACGAAATTGCGTAGACTGCTACCACCTGCGTTGATGGCAAGTCTGAGCGTTTTCTTTACAGCACGAACCAGCTTATCATAGCGATTTATGCCAATTCTGCCTGCAGCGATTCTGGGATTGATGCCGGCGTGGAACAGAGATTCACTAGCGTAAATGTTGCCGACACCGACAACAATACGGCTGTTCATTAGAGTTTCCTTAATGCTAGTGCTACGGCCACGAGTCTTTTTGTACAGAAAATTCCCGCTAAATGTTGCAGTAAGTGGCTCAGGGCCAAGATGGGCCAGCAGTGGGTGGCGCATGACATCACTGGTTGTCCACAAAACTGCACCAAAGCGTCGTGGGTCTCTTAAGCGTAAAATCATACCACTATCCAAAATTAGGTCGAAATGATCGTGTTTCTGTGGCGGTGTCCTGGGAGCTAGTATTAGCAGGCTGCCTGACATTCCTAAGTGCAGAATCAGCGTACCTTTACCACAATCGAGCAGGAGATATTTTCCACGTCGTGTTACCTTGTGGATTTCCAGCCCAGCTAATATCTTTTTTAGATTGTTAGGGATCGGCCAGCGTAAACATGGATTTCGTATCATTACGCTAGTGATGCGTTGTCTCACTAGATGGGGTTCAATGCCTCGACAAACCACTTCAACTTCTGGTAATTCAGGCATCTTTACCCCTATAAATCAGAATTCATCATGATATGGTATTGTCAAACCAGCATTTTGTGTTTATATGTTAATTATATGCGATTCCCTAAAACTTCTATTCTGTTAAAAATTAGATGCTGGTTTATTTAATTCAGCACGCTGAATTTATAGAGGATAGTGTTATTTAGATTCATTTTCTTTTTCGTCTCCACCATACAGCTACCCCACATACCACAAAAAAGAGTGGAAGAACGATAAGGAAGCCAGTAGCAATTATGGCCAAAGCGGACTTGCTCATGGTCAGATTACTGTCAAGCGTGGCACGGGGTTGGATTGTAATGAGGTTTTCATCGTCTACGAGCCAGTTGATGAGATTGATGCCGAAGCCTAGATTGCTGCCGTTACCTATATAACTATTAGCTAGAAAATGCCCGCTACCGATTATCGCGACGTGCTGTTCGCGGTCTTGCAAAGTGCGGCTGAGTGCGGCAGCGATGCTTACCGGGCCGGCTACTTCATGCGTTTTATCAAAAGTAACATTGCTCCCCAGCTTACCTGTTTCTACCCATCCGTTTTGCGCAACCTCTACCAACGAAACACTGTTCCATTCCTTACTTTCGTTTAAACTTATCTGGCGTGCAAAGGGAAAAACTGTGATGCTGTTGAAATTACGTGTGACTGGATGTTGTCCATAATTTGCGCCCAAAGCGAAGGTAATAGGCGCTTTTAATTGTTGTGCTTGAGGATCAACAACTATGCCCGGTGTGAGCGTTAAACCTAATTTATCCGCCAACGGTTGCAGGCCACGTAAAGACTCTTGGTCGATTAGCCACAATAGGTTGCCACCGCGAGCAACGTACGCAAGTATTTTGTCCACTTCACCTTTTAGTAAGTCCACCTGTGGTGAGGCAATAATGAGCACACTTGTGTTGACTGGTACGTCTTGAGCAATAGCTAGATTAAGCGCGGAAGTTTTAAAACCTATCATAGACAACTGTTTTCCAAATTCTCCCAGGTCATGATTAGCACGACCATCGAGTCTGCGTTCGCCATGGCCACTAAGGTCCATTACCAGTTTTTCACCAGAACGAACTAGGCGTATCAGTAAATTAGTAAATACCTGTTCATTGACTATAGTTAAATGTTTGCTTCGACCATTGAAAGTTACTATCATTTCACCGTTAACCTTGATTCCTGCCTCCTGAGTGATTTTCGGGTGCTCTGTGGGATCAATAAATGTGAGTGTAAAATCAGGCTTAATGCGTTGATAAAGTGCAAGGAAGTCACTTATGATCTTGCGAATATCTCCTAACCGTGCATCCTGAGCCGTGGCATAGACAGTGACGGTAACTGGACCATCCATATTTTGCAGTACCTCTACGCTCGCTTGGTTCAGAGTATTACGTCCGTTCTGGCTGATATCCCACTGAATGCTGTTTTCTCGTCCTAGATAACCCAGCAAACCTACCAATAGTAATAGTAGTAAAACAAACAGACCATTTTGTATTAATAGGCGAAGACGTAACTTTTTGTTTATCGTAATCACTCGTATACGCTTATCCAATATTCAACCACGTATGCGCTCTCCATCTAACCTGCGGATAGACAGTACTAAAAAGGTAAGTGTAAACAACACAAAATATGCAATATCAAAAGTGTCAATTATGCCGCGATTAAAATTTTCATAATGCTTAAGAAGAGAAAAGTCTTGCGCTATGCTGTCTATGTTATTCGTAGTAATGTCTACTGCCCATAGTACCAGCAGTGCGCCCAGCGCACCTGCAGCAGCAATCGACGGCTGTGCGGTGAGGCAGGACATATATAACCCCAGTGAGGCGAAACAAGCGGCTATCAGAAACAGACCAGCGATGTTACTCAACAATAAGCCGAAATCTAACATACTGCCTGACAACAGCGAGATCGATAGCGCTACAACCAGGGAGATTTCTACAGAGAAGAAAATCATCAGACCTAGAAATTTACCCAAAACGATATCAGTCATAGAAATCGGTGCAGAAATGAGAAAAATCATGGTGTGATTACGGCGTTCCTCGGCAATGAGTCGCATGGTCAGAAGTGGGGTAGCGATCAGCAACACTACTGCAGTTGTGGCGAATAATGGTGCAACTATAATTTCTGTCACCCCTGGCGGATTGGAGATTTGTACTAGTTGTGATTGCATTTCAAGAAAGGTGTCGAGGCGACCAAGAAAGATCCATGCCAAAACCAACTGCATCAGAGCGAGCAGCGTCCAGGCAAGCGGTGAAGCAAATAGAGTTCTTAATTCTTTATGAGCTATAATTAAAATCATAGCATTAAAGGTTTACTAAGGTTTCGTTGTTCAGGGTAAGTTGCGCGAACATTTCTTCTAGGCTGATTCCTTTTTGTTTTAGTCCAAATAGCGTGTCATTAAACACCGTCTTCCCTTGGTGAATGATCTGCACCCGATCACACACACTTTCAACCTCTGGTAGGATGTGAGTGGAGAGAATCACACTGTGCTTTGTGCCAAGTTCACGGATGAGGGAAAGAATTTCTCGCATCTGATTAGGGTCTAGCCCTATTGTTGGTTCGTCAAGGATGATCACATCGGGATCATGAATAATCGCTTGAGCAATCCCGACTCGTTGTTTATACCCCTTCGACAGAGAGCCGATTAAATGTTTACCAGTATCTTTCAGCCCGCAGTGTAGCTTGACCTCATCCAGTGCAGAATATATTTTAATGCTGCTGACCCGATGTAACTTTGCGGCGAGTCGTAAGTATTCGTTTACTGTTAATTCTTGGTAAAGAGGTGGTGTTTCGGGCAGATATCCGATGTGTATCTTGGCGTTACGTGGCTTGTCTAATAAATCTATACCACAAATCTCCACACTACCACTGCTGGGAGCAAGATTTCCAGTAAGCATACGCATGGTGGTAGTTTTGCCAGCACCATTAGGGCCAAGGAATCCAAGTACTTCGCCACGTTTCAACTCCAGATTGATTTCCCGGACAGCAGTATAGGTACCGAAGTCTCGCCTTAGGCTATGGGCAGAGATGGTGAGTATAGAATCTTTTTCAGTCATAAGGACATAAAATTCTGTGAGCACTAATTTGCAAACAACCGTTATGTGGCATAGATGTCTATCTTAATTCATTTTTAATTATCAGTGGGTTAACTTGGAACTTTAAACTTGAAGTAATGCTCATTAAAAGTGAAAAATCGTATTGAAACCTTTACGCTTATCGGTAGTCTACTTGTGATGAGTGCAAAATATACCTAATATATGGGCTAAATTGAAGCCTACCTTTGTACTTTACAACTTTAAATTAGAATCTTGTCTGTATTTATTCATGAATCTTAAACTTTTTGGCGTGTTGTTGCCCCTTTGTCTTGTTGCATGTGCACAGATCCCAGGCAAAGCTGTGGTCGAGGTAGATAAGCTGGAGGAGCAAAGCGAAACCGGACAGCTAGAATTACCCAAACAGGATTTGACCGCTTCCATGTTGTTTGATTTCTTGTTGGGGGAGACAGCTTTGCAGCGCGGCGATACAGAGATCGCTACGGAGAGTTATCTCAGGCTGGCAAAGACCACCCACGACCCACGTGTTGCTCAGCGTGCTACCGAGGTGGCACTTCTCTCACATAAACCCGTGCAGGCACTGACTGCAGCAAGGATTTGGGTGGAACTTGACCCAAATTCGGTAATCGCACATCAAACTATAGCGTCGGTGTTGGTGGATGCTGGTAGACTGAACGAAGCTCGGCCTCACTTGGACAAATTGCTAGCTATGGAAGGCAATGTTAGTAAGTTTTTCATGCAGTTGAACAATCTCTTGGCACGTAATATCGATAAGACTGAAACACTTGAATTGGTGCAACAGTTTGCTAAACCTTATCCTAAGTTGCCAGAAGCTCATTTCGCCGTGTCCCGGGCGGCATTGTTCGCAAATCAGTTTAATATTGCGCAGCAACAGATGAAGCTCGTATTGACTTTGCGTCCGGATTGGGAGATGGCTGCAATTTTTTACGGGCGAGTACTGCGTCGTATCTCCAGCACTAGCGCCATAGAATTTTATGAGGGCTATCTCAAGACTTATCCCAAGGCCAACAAAACACGTATCACTTTTGCCCGGATGCTGGTAATAGAGAAAAATTACACCAAAGCCCGCAGCCAGTTTCAACAACTTCTAACTGAGAATCCAGAAAATGCCAATGTTTCTCTGGCAGTGGGGTTACTGTCTATGGAGATGAATGACCTCGACGCTGCTGAGGAAAATTTCAAAGAAGCGATAGAGTTTGGTTATAAAGATTTAAATACGATACGTTTTTATCTTGCTAGAATTTATGAGAAAACTCAGCGTATCGATACCGCTATGGAGTGGTATTATTCAGTGGACAGAGGCAATCAATTTCTTCCGGCGCAAATTAGATACGCTTTCTTGCTTTCCAAGCAAGGAAAGTTGAGTGAGGCCCGCAAGCACTTACAGCAACTACCAGTCAAGAATGATCAGCAGCGTGCTTATCTGATAGTCACCGAGGCAGAATTTCTGCGTGAAGCAGGTTCGCATCAGAAGGTGTTTTATTTACTTAGTAGTGGACTAGAAAAATTACCTGATTATCCTGAATTACTCTACGATCGCGCTATGGCCGCTGAAAAAATCGGCAAACATGATATTTTGGAAAAAGATTTACGTAAACTAATTCAGTTAAAGCCAGACCATGCTCACGCCCACAATGCGCTCGGCTATAGCTTTGCAGAACGTAGCAACCGTTTGCCGGAAGCGCTGGAGTTGATCGAAAAAGCAATTAAACTTTCTCCTGAGGACCCATACATCATAGACAGTTTGGGCTGGGTGCATTACCGCATGGGTAATCTTAATAAAGGAGTTGGTTATCTGAAGCAAGCGTTCGTGATTAAGCCCGATCCGGAAATCGCAGCTCATTTGGGCGAGGTTCTGTGGATGCAGGGAACGAAGGAAGAGGCGAAAGAGGTTTGGCGTTCTACCATCAAAAGCCATCCAGGCAACGAAGTGTTGCTCAATACCATGAAGAAATTCATGCCTTAGTGTGGCATCTGGAAAATGATAAACCATTCTGGTGGGAGGCATCTTTTGTATAAGGTGTGGATGCCAGAATTTGGTGGAATAAGATTCTTTTTTCTGCTCTATCAGTTGATCCTTTGTATGTTTTCTTTGCTTGTTGGTTGTGTCTCATTTGCCCCTAGGGCTACCGTTGTGAACACTATTGTAATTGAGCCAGTAGCAGACGTGGCCTCCGTCAATTTTGAACTCATGGGGAGGGTCTCAGCAAAAAATAGGGAGCATGGTTTTTCCGGTGGGGTACGCTGGCGTCATACCAACGAAGATGATGAAATTCACTTTCTCTCTCCATTTGGGCAGATTGTGGCGCAAATTCAGCGCAATCAAGATGTTGTTTTACTTACAACCTCGGAACAGAAGATTTACCGTGCTACTGATGTAGAAAATCTAACTGAACAAGTGTTAGGTTGGCGTTTACCCCTATTGGGCTTGCAATACTGGGTACGCGGCGTGAACTCACCTACAACGAAGTCGGAGATAGATCTGGATATAGATGGGCGTATTATAGCCATACGGCAGGATGGCTGGGAGATTGTATATTCAAGTTATTTTCCATCGCAATTAATACAAGCTCCACGCCCTAGAGCGTTAGTGCTTAAACGCAGTGATATTAAAATTAAATTAGTAATAGATAACTGGGAGACTGAATAGCTAACTGCTAAATGAAGTGAACGTTAATTCAATGGCCAAACTCACTTGCTCTGCTCCTGCTAAACTTAATTTGTTCCTGCATGTAATAGGTCGTAGAAAGGACGGCTACCATCTGTTGCAAACAGTTTTTCGTTTGCTTGATTTTTCTGATCAGTTAAGCTTCATCGTTCGGGAAGATGGCGAGATCAAATTACATACCCCTACTTCCGGAGTACCAGTTGAGAAAGATTTGTGCACCGGTGCCGCGAAGTTGTTGCAGCAGGAAAGTGGAATTCCTCTTGGTGTAGAAATATTCCTGGAAAAACGTATTCCATTGGGCGGTGGGCTTGGTGGAGGTAGTTCGGATGCGGCAACTACGCTTTTGGCGCTCAATCGCCTGTGGGATTTGGATTGGAGTAGGGAAAGCCTAATGAAGTTGGGCCTTAGTCTGGGGGCAGATGTGCCTGTGTTCATATTTGGTGAGAATGCCTTTGCCGAAGGGATAGGTGAAAAGCTCGTACCTATCGCGTTGCTACCGGCCTGGTATCTGATTCTGGCGCCACCTGTGCGAGTGTCCACAGCAGAGATTTTTGCCAGTAAAGAATTGACACGAAACACAACTCCGGTCAAAATACCGCCCTTTTCTGTCGGGCACGGACAGAATGATTTAGAGTCGGTGGTATGCTTAGCATATCCCGAGGTAGCGCATCACCTGGAATGGCTCAAACAGCTCGATAGCGCTACGATGGTGGCTATGACCGGTTCTGGTTCTTGTGTGTTCGCCGAATTTGCTACGGAGTCGGCAGCACGAATGGCACTTGCAAAAGTTCCTATCGATATGAGTGGTTTTGTGGTGCAGGGATTGGATCGGCATCCCATGCAAGATTTTTCGAGACAGTAATTTGTAATTATGGGGAGTCGCCAAGTGGCAAGGCACTGGGTTTTGATCCCAGCATTCGTAGGTTCGATCCCTACCTCCCCAGCCATATATACTAGGGACTAATTGAGTGGTTTTGTGGTGCAGGGATTGGATCGGCATTCCGTGAAGATTTTGCGAGACAGTAATTCATAATTCTGGGGAGTCGCCAAGTGGTAAGGCACTGGGTTCTGATCCCAGCATTCGTAGGTTCGATCCCTACCTCCCTAGCCATATATAATGTGGGGATTAATGTCCCGGCTACTTTTCGATATGATGTTATAAGGAGTTACTTTTGTTTCCCAGTATCTAGTCTATATCTATGTCTTACGATAGCCTAATGGTTTTTACCGGTACCGCCAACCCTAAGCTGGCTCAGGATGTGGTGCGTCATCTTAACATCCGCCTGGGACGTGCAACGGTCGGCCGTTTTAGCGACAGTGAGATAATGGTGGAGATCCTTGAGAACGTGCGCGGCAAGGACGTGTTTGTGTTGCAGTCTACTTGCATGCCTTCGAACGATAATTTAATGGAAGTTTTGGTAATGGTGGATGCATTAAAGCGTGCTTCTGCTGGGCGTATTACTGCAGCAATTCCTTATTTTGGCTATGCACGTCAGGATAGAAGGCCACGTTCAGTACGGGTGCCAATTACTGCAAAAGTAGTGGCGGATATGCTAACTACTGTTGGAATCGATAGACTGTTGACTATGGATTTACACTCAGATCAGATTCAAGGGTTCTTTGATATTTCAGTGGACAATATCTACGGTATGCCGATTCTGCTAGGTGATGTATGGAAGTGTGATTACCAGAATTTAGTAGTGGTTTCGCCCGATGTAGGTGGTGTGGTGCGAGCCAGGGAAATGGCGAAGCGCCTAGAATGTGATCTAGCGATTATAGACAAGCGCCGTCCTAAGCCCAATGTGGCCAAGGTAATGAACATTATCGGTGAAGTTAAAGGACGCACTTGCGTTATTATGGATGATATGGTGGACACTGCTAATACTTTGTGTGCGGGAGCTATGGCATTGAAAGAAGAGGGCGCACAGAGTGTGGTAGCTTACTGTACTCACCCGGTACTTTCAGGTGAAGCTGTGAAGCGTATTGAAAATTCTGCGCTAGACAAGTTAGTAGTTACAGACACCATTCCCTTGCGTGACGATGCGAAGGCTTGTGACCGCATTCAACAATTGAGCGTGGCGAGTTTGCTGGCAGAAACGATGTTAAGGATTAGTAATGAGGATTCAGTGAGTTCGTTATTCATGGATTGAGGGTGGAGAGATATCTTTTTTACTTGGATCATCTGTTCGTGGGCAATCCTATTTCGGAGAAGTAAATGAAAATCGAAATCAGCGCGAATAAGCGTACGTTACAGGGCAAAGGTGCGAGTCGCCGACTGCGTGGTCGCGGGAAGGTTCCGGGAATCATCTACGGCGGAGAAAATCCAGCGCAAGCAATTGAGCTTGATCACAACAACCTATATCACAAGCTCAAGTTAGAAGCTTTTCATGCTTCCATTCTGTCCATTGACTTGGGAGGGGAAAAAGAGCAGGTATTTTTACGCGATCTTCAGATGCACCCGTATAAGTTGCAGGTGCTGCATATAGACTTCCAGCGGGTTGACAAGAATAAGAAGATACATATGAAGGTGCCGCTACACTTTGTCAATGCTGAGGTTTCACCTGGAGTAAAAGTATCTGGTGGTATCGTCAGCCACGTACTCACTGAACTAGATATTTCCTGTCTACCGAAAGATTTACCTGAATTTATTCAGGTAGATTTGACTGAGTTGTCTACCAATAATCCAGTGCACCTGAGTAACTTAAAGATGCCTCATGGAGTGGAAATGCCTGC